>CAMOTK010000129.1 GCA_946625715.1 uncultured Prevotella sp.
TTCTCCAGGAAGTCCATGTTCTTCTCGGGGTTCTCCACCACGTCGGTCACGTAGAGCAGCACGTCGGCATCGGCCAGTGCGCTCTCTGAGAAGGCGAGCATCGACTCCTGCAGCTTGTAGTTAGGTTTCAGCACACCGGGCGTGTCGCTGAACACGATTTGCATCTCGGGCGTATTGACGATGCCCATGATGCGGTGGCGCGTGGTCTGCGCCTTGAAAGTGGCAATAGAAATACGCTCACCAACCAATCGGTTCATGAGCGTACTTTTGCCTACGTTGGGATTGCCAACGATATTTACGAATCCTGCTTTATGCATTTGTTTCAAAATGAAAAATTATAAATGAGTAATGAGAAATTAAAATGAAGGAATGGTTAAATGAAATATTATCTAAAACGGTGACACACATCGCCCATCATTTCTTCATTTCTCATTTAAA
Source organism: uncultured Prevotella sp. (assembly GCA_946625715.1). Lineage (GTDB taxonomy): Bacteria > Bacteroidota > Bacteroidia > Bacteroidales > Bacteroidaceae > Prevotella. Next base: position 439 of record CAMOTK010000129.1, read on the forward strand.
TTGCTCATTACTCATTTCTCATTACTCATTTAGCTTTAGCGCCATCGTATCCCCACTTCAGGTAGCTGGCGCCATGAGCGAAGCCGGCACCGAAGGCGGTGAGAATGAGATTGTCGCCCTTCTTCAGTCGGGGCTCATACTCCCAGAGAGCCAAGGGGATGGTAGCAGCCGAGGTGTTGCCGTAGCGCTCGATGTTGACCATCACCTTTTCCATGGGCATGTCCAGACGCTTGGCCACAGCCTCGATGATGCGAAGGTTGGCCTGGTGGGGCACCACCCAGTCGATGTTGTCCTTGTTCAGTCCGTTGCGCTCGGCAATAATGGCGCAGTCGTCGCTCATGTTGGTGACGGCATAGCGGAACACGGTGCGGCCTTCCTGATAGGTGTAGTGCAAGCGGTGGTCGACGGTGAAGTGGCTGGGCGGGCAAACAGAGCCGCCGGCCTTCATGTGCAGGAAGGGCAGGCCCTTGCCGTCGGTACGGAAGAAGGCGTCCTGATAGCCCACGTTCTCTTCCTCGGTAGCCTCAACGAGCACGGCAGCAGCGCCGTCGCCGAAGAGCGCACAGGTCTGACGGTCCTTATAGTCGGTGACCGACGACATCTTGTCGGCGCCAATGACGATAATCTTCTTGCAGCGTCCGCTTTTAATCATAGATACAGCCTGGTCCAGGGCATAGAGGAAGCCACTGCAGGCGGCCCACATGTCGAAGGCGAAGGCATTCTTCAGTCCGAGCTTGCCGAGCACGATGCTGGCTGTCGACGGATACTTGTAGTCGGCGGACGACGTGGCCAGTATCAGCGCATCAATGGTGTCGGGGTCGGCCCCCGTCTTGCGCATCAGTTCCTTGGCCGCCTTGCGCGCCATATAAGAAGTGCCGAGACCCTCTTCGTTGAGGATTCGGCGCTCCTTGATACCAACACGCGTCATGATCCACTCATCGCTGGTGTCTACCATGCGGGCCAGCTCCTCGTTGGTGAGGATATAGTCGGGCACGTAGCCGCCTACGCCGGTGATGATCGCGTTTATCTTACCCATTATTCAGCGACTTCGTCCTCCATCTTGATAGCCACCTTGCCGCGATAGTAACCGCAGGTGGGGCATACAGTGTGATAAACGTAGTAAGCGCCGCAGTTGGGGCATTTTGCCAGTGTGGGTGCTACAGCCTTGTCGTGAGTACGACGCTTGGCCTGACGTTGACTTGATTGTCTTCTTTTAGGATGTGCCATAATAATTTACTATTTAACTATTTACAATTTACTGTTTTTTTTCATTTAATTATACTTCCAGAGTTTTTCACTCTTTCAGCTTCAACAGTGCCGCCCACCGGGGATCGACAGTCTGCTTGGCGTCCGCATCACTGCTTCGGGCAGCCGAGTGCTCGCTGAGCACCCGCATCATAGCATCGTTGCAACCGCCAAGTTGGTGAACGTGCTGGATGGGTACCGCCAGGGCTATCGATTCATAGATGAGCCACGCCGTGTCGAGCACACCTTCGTTCTCGTCGACGACGATGACCTCATCATCCTCTGAGTGTCCTGTTCCGAATTTCACTATCAGGCGCTGGTCGGCCTCGATGGGCTGGTCCATAGCGTCGAGACAGCGGTCGCACGTAACGATGACTGTGCCCGCGGCGTGCCAATGGAGTTCAAAAAAGCCGGACACCTTGCGTATAGATGCCGACACATGCAACGCTCCGCCTTGCACTTCCGTGGCCTCGAGCGCCTCAAAGTAGCTGTCGTCCAAGTCCCACTCATAGGACTGCTCCTCGGTGGTCAGGGCTTTCAAGTCGATTTTAAAACGCTCTAAGTTGCACATAGTTACACGTTTACGCACATTTCGGGTTGCAAAGGTACGAACTTTTTTTGATAATCGAACAACTTTTAGGTAGTTTTTTTCGTTTTTGCACACTATTGGCCCGCATGTGCAATGCCCGTAAGACACGCCACGCACGTTTTAACTTTAAAGGTTATTAACAATATTCATAAATAATGTTGAAGTTTTGTGAAAAATAAAGTTGTTCTAATTTTTTTATCTACCTTTGCAGCCACAAAAATAACAAGAACGAAATAACAAACAAAAACCAAAAATTGTATTCGGATTAAAATTCGATTATTCCTATTTATTTTATTTCTAATTATAATGACTAAAAAGACCATTTCAGCCATTGCCATTATGCTTGCCTTCACTTTAGGCGCAGAGGCACAACAGACTGTTGAAGGCCGCAAGGTGAAACGCATCACCTTCGACCGCGAGCAAGTGAACATTGAATATGCCGACGGCACACAGGCCAAGGGAGTGAGCAACGCGACCATCAAGCGTACAAGCACCACCGGCATTGCGACAGCCAAATCTGCCGGAAAGCAGGCCACGCGCCAGTGGTTTGCCATCGACGGCCGTAACGTACAGCGTGAACCCCGCCAGAAGGGTGTTTACATCGTGAGAGACGAGAAAGGCATCAAGAAAACGATTAAAAAGTAAGCAGCCATGAAGAAGATTCTACTTTCACTGTGTCTTCTGCTGGCCTGCATTGCCACAGAGGCAAAAGTCATCAAAGTGACCCTGACCGACGGAACCGTCAAGGTGTTTACCAGTTCCGAGCTGTCGGCCATCGACTTCAACGACAACGGCACACTCATCATCACCACCTTCGACGGCCAGCAGCTGCCTGCACTCGACACCGAGTTCGAGGAGCTGACCATCGGCGACGAGGCCATCGTCACCGAGATATTCCCCGACACGCTGAGCTTCAACGTCGATGCCGACGGCACCCCCGTCAAACTCGACGCCGACCGTGCCATCATGAAGGTGAACTACGTCTATCCGAGCACCGACCCTTCAGGTCAGCCCATCACCCTGAGCGGCACCATGCTTATTCCTGAGGACATCTGGACCGGAGAGCACAAAAGCGAGGGCCTCCTGATGGTGAACCACTACACCAAGTTCCACCGCGACGAGGCTCCCACCCTGCAGAACGGCGAGATAGAGAACCTTCTGCTGGCCAACCCGCTGTATCCCCGCTACATCATCGTCGAGAGCGACTTCTACGGCTTCGGTGCCACAGTGCGCTTCCCGCAGGCCTTCATGCAGGGCATGGTCAATGCCCGCGCATCGCTCGACGGACTGCTGGCCGCCCGCGACCTGCTGACCAGCATGGACATCGACTACGGCCCACTCTGCTTCAACATCGGCTACTCCAGCGGCGGTTTCGACGCCCTGGCCGCGCAGAAGCTGCGCGACATGGAGTATGCCGACCGCATTTCGTTCGACAAGACCTTCTCGGGCGGCGGTCCTTCCGACGTGTGCGAGGCCTACCGCCAGTATGTGCAGATAGACTCTACGGCCTATAACGCCGTGCCGCTGCTGCTCATGGTGTGCACCAACGAGACACAGCAGATGGGCATAGACTACAGCAACGTGTTCCAGCCCTACATCTCGGGCCGCATCGACGAGCTTATCCTGTCGAAGGCCTACTCTTCATGGCCCGTCTGCGACAGCATCGGCCGCGACAAGAAGATTCACGAGATACTCTCCGACAGCTACTGCGACCTGGAGTCGCCCGAAAGTCAGGCTATGCAAAAACTGTTTCACAGCTTCAGCCTGAACAACGACGACTGGACGCCCGACCTCACACAGCGCATCTTCCTGTTTCACTCTCGTGGCGACGACTACGTGCCCATACAGAGTGCCCGCCCCATGATTTCGTTTCTTAAGAGCAAGGGCTTCGAGCCCAGCATCATCCCTGGCCGCACAAACCTGCAGACCAACTTCGTGGTGCGCGACAAGGGTCATCTGGCTGCCACCCTCGACTACTATATCCAGACACTGGCCGCCATCGAGGCTTGGCCGAAGATGTACACCGACGGTCAGCTCAACCCCTTCTATCAGCAACTTGTCAGCAAAGACTTCGACATCGTCATGATGATGCGCCAGCTTGACGCTATGGGCATCGACTGCCGTTCGCTCATTAGCAGTGTGGCTGCTGAAGTGGCCAAAGCTATGGGCAGCGAAGACACTTCGCTCGACATGACAACCATGACCATGCTCGTGATGGAAGCAGTACAGAAAGCCGGCTACACCCCACAAGAGCTGGCCGAGATGTCGGAAGACTCCGGTCTGGACGTGAGCAAGCTCATCTTCGACCTCTACACCTACTTCACCGAGCAGCCTGAAGAAGAAGACACCACCCCCGAGGGTCAGACCCAACCGGCTTCTGCACGTCGTGCAGCCCGTTTCATCGAGGCTTTCGACAACAGCGCCACACCCGCCATGCGCAACGAGCAGCAGCTTCGCCAGTGGTTGGGCGACTATTTGAAATAACACCATTTTTAGTGGCATACGCCGCTGCCGTCATTGGCGAGCGCATCGACGCCGAAAGCATCGAGACGTAGCGGTGCCATACAAATCAAGAAAAGCGATGAGTCCGATTCCGACTCACCGCTTTTCTTGATTTGGTACGACTGCCGCCACTTAGCGCCCAAGCACTGCTCTCAATGTCCGCCGCCCATTACTGAGCGACGCTGCAAAGATAGGACAAAAAATCCGAACCGCCAAGCGATTCGGGGAATAATTGCGTAATCTGAAACAAAAACTTCCTGTTTCAGAACTGCTTACTAAAATGGTCTATAGCTTGTTTCAAGGGCTCCAAATCGCTCTTTATGATACCGAATATAGCATCGGAGTCTACTTCAAAATAGTGATGAGCAATAACATCTCTTACTCCCATGACGCCTTTCCAGTTGACCGATGGATATGTGGAAAGAAGTTGTTTATTAGTGTGCTTATCTAACGTCTTTACACTCTCGCCAATAGCAATGAGCACCATGCACACAGCATCAAGTGTCAGTAGATTCTAACTCCATATTTCTGTATCTGATTTTTTAATACGGGGTTCATGCGTTCGCGCATCCTTACGACATCGACTTCACAACCCAGCAGTTCCTCGAGATAGAGTTTGACGGCCGCCTGGTTAAACAGATTTGGAACCATCTCTATACAAACGTCTACATCGCTATCTTCCCGTTGCTCGTTTCTGGCCAGCGACCCGAACAAGAGCATTGAGCTAACTCCATAATGCTCACCTAGATAATGGCGGGTATTCTTCAACGTTTCTATCGTTCTATCTTTGTCAAGCATAATTAACAAATATCAACTTAGACTTTTCCTCTTCCATCTGTCCCCCATTACTGAGCGACGCTGCAAAGATAGGACAAAAAATCCGAAC
>CAMOTK010000130.1 GCA_946625715.1 uncultured Prevotella sp.
CACCACCGTGAACAACAGCGGACGCACATCGTTTGGCGCCAGCAATCCTAACAACGTAGAGCGCAACCGCGGCACCATTGGCAACAGCAATGTAGAGCGCAACCGCGGCACCATTGGCAACAGCCGCCCGTCAACGACAGGAATTCCGACAGGCAGAGTGGTCGACCGCTCGTCGTTCGGTGCTTCGCGCTCGGCTTCTTCTGCCACGCAAGTCATTCCACGCTCCTCGATGCCCTCGCGCTCAAGCAGTGCGCCCAGTTCATCGGCACCCTCACGCTCGTTCGGTTCGTCGAGCAGCAGCAGTCGCAGCAGCGGCAGCTTCGGTGCCAGCAACAGCGGTAGCAGTCGCGGCAACAGCGGTGGCGGCTTCGGCAGACACAGATAAAAAAAGAAAAGGATTATAACTCGAGCATGCGCACATCGCAATTCATCATGCGCTCCACTTCGCGCATCTTCTTCTGGAAGTGGACGGCCTGAATGGCCTTGTTGATGATGCCATGCCCCACAGCTACAACGAGCTGATTAGGATAGCAGGCTCGCACCCAGTCGAGAAACCGACGGGCGCGAGCCTGCAAGTCGTCTATAGATTCTACATTGTCGGGCCACGCAGCCCCCTTCAAATCGGGAATGTAGCGGCCGGTGAAGTCGCCCCAGTCGCGCTCGCGAAGCAGTGGCGTGGTGACAACGGTCTTACCATGCGGACGGGCCAGTACCTCGGCGGTCTGGATGGCTCGGCGCAGGTCGCTGGCCACAAAAGCGCCAACGGGTTCTGTCGCCAAGCGTTGGGCCAGCGCCTCGGCCTGTTCAAAGCCCTTGGCATTGAGCTGACCTTGCGTCTGTCCCTGCATCAGCTGACGGGCATTGTCGACCGTCTCGCCGTGGCGCACGAGCCATAACGTCGTCATGGGCGGTTTTATTTCACGTTGCCCACCTTGATGAGATACTCACCAATCTGAACGGCATTCAGAGCGGCACCCTTGCGAATCTGGTCGCCAGAGAGCCAGAAAGTCAGACCGTTCTCGTCGCTCAGGTCCTTGCGCACACGACCCACGAAGACGTCGTCCTTGCCAGCTGTCTCGAGCGGCATGGGGTAAGTGAGCGTAGCAGGGTCGTCGACCAGCTTGCAACCAGGAGCGGCGGCAATGGCCTTCTGGGCCTCTTCCACCGAGATGGGACGCTCGGTCTCAATCCACACGCTCTCAGAGTGTGAACGGAGCGACGACACACGCACGCACATGGCCGAGCACTTGGCGTCGGTGTGCATAATCTTCTGCGTCTCGTTGTACATCTTCATCTCTTCCTTCGTATAGCCGTTAGGCTGGAAGACGTCGATTTGGGGAATCACGTTGTAGGCCAACTGATGGGGGAACTTCTTGATGGTCTTCACCTCGCCCGTCTCCACCATCTCCTTGTACTGCTGCTGCAGTTCGGCCATAGCAGCTGCACCGGCGCCGGAAGCACTCTGGTAGCTCGACACGTGGATGCGCTTGATGTGGCTCAGCTGCTCCAATGGCTGGAGCACCACCACCATCATGATTGTGGTGCAGTTGGGGTTGGCAATGATGCCACGCGGACGGTTGAGTGCGTCGGCAGCGTTGCACTCGGGCACCACCAGGGGCACGTCGGCATCCATGCGGAAAGCACTGCTGTTGTCAATCATCACGCAGCCGTACTTCGTGATGGTCTCGGCAAACTCCTTCGACGTGCCGGCACCGGCTGAAGTGAAGGCTATGTCGATGTCCTTGAAGTCGTCGTTGTGCTGCAACAGCTTCACCGTCAGCTCCTTGCCGCGGAAGGTATATTTTGTGCCGGCACTACGTTCAGAGCCAAACAACACCAGTTCGTCCATCGGGAAATTTCTCTCGTCAAGCAGTCGCAAAAACTCCTGTCCCACAGCGCCGCTTGCACCTACAATTGCTACTTTCATAAGTCTAATTTTACGTTTGAATAATATTATCCGGCTGCAAAGGTAGCACTTTTTTCTCTGATTAGGCATATATTTACCAAACTTTTTGTAACTTTACAGCCGTTAATAAAAATAGCATACACCAATGACCAACACTTTCATTACAGCACTCCTGCTGCTGACCTGCCTGAGCAGCCATGCTGCCGGACAACAACGCCCCATCTCATGGACTGTCGAGAACGCCACTACCCCACAGGCCACAAAGAGCGACTTCGTGAAAGGGGCCGACGTGGGCTTCCTGTTGGGGCAGGAACGGCGCGGCGTGAAGTTTCACGACCGCAACGGACGAGAGCGCGACTGCCTGGAACTGCTGAAGAACGACTACCAGATGTCGGCCATACGCATGCGTGTGTGGGTGAATCCGCGGGGCGGCGACTGCGACAAGCATGCGCTGCTGACCATGGCCAAGCGCGTAAAGGCTCTGGGCATGGACTTCATGGTCGACTTCCACTACAGCGACTCATGGGCCGACCCTGGCAAGCAGCCCATTCCGAAGGCATGGGAAACGCACAACTATGAGCAGATGAAGCAGGACGTGCAGGCGCATACCATCGAGGTGCTCTCGCTACTGAAGGAGAACGGCATTGAGCCACGCTGGGTGCAGGTGGGCAACGAGACCACCAACGGCCTGCTCTGGCCCATAGGGCACATCAAGAAGAACCCCAAGCAGTATGCGGGCTTCATTGCTGCCGGCTACGACGCCGTGAAAAAGGTGTTCCCGCAGGCCATCGTGATTGTACACCTGGACTGCGGACACAAGCAAAGCATCTACGACTGGAATCTGGACATCATCAAGAAATACGGCGGCAAGTTCGACATGATTGGCATGTCGCTCTATCCCTATTGGGCCATGGAAGGGCATCCCGAACTGAACGCCGACAACATCATCACCGACTGCATGGCCAACATACGCTACGTGAGCGAGAAATACGGCTGCGACGTGATGATTGTGGAGACGGGCTACGAAGTAGACGAACAGCAACCGGAAATCATGGAAGAAGGTCGCCGACAGCTGGCACGCGTCATCCGTGAAGCCCGCCACGGCACCTACGGTCGCTGCCGCGGTGTGTTCTACTGGGAGCCGCAATGCCTGCCTGGCGGCTACAAGCTGGGCGCCTTCAACAGCCAGGCGGCCCCCACAGCCATCATGGAAGGGTTTGTGGAAAGCAAATAAGCCCGCAAAATTTGGCATTATGCCCGATTTTTCGTAACTTTGCGCCTTGAAATGACATTATTGGCTTCATATTTCCCAATTACCGACCCCACGCTGATTTTCTTCGTGGTGCTCCTGATTATTCTCTCGGCGCCCATCATCATGGGCAAACTGCGCATTCCGCACATCATCGGCATGGTGCTGGCAGGCATGGCCGTGGGCAAGTATGGCTTCGACGTTCTGGAGCGCGACGCGTCGTTCGAAGTATTCGGGAAAGTGGGTCTCTACTACATCATGTTCCTGGCCGGACTGGAGATGGACCTGGAGAGCGTGAAGAAGAACACCCGACAGTTTATCATCTTCGGACTGCTCACCTGCTTGGTGCCGCTCAGTCTCACCTACATCATGGCCATCACCATCCTGGGCTATTCGCCGGCAGCATCGTTTCTGTTAGGATGTATCATGGCGTCGAACACGCTCATAGCCTACCCCATCATCGGGCGCTACGGTCTGCAGCGCAACAAGAGTGTGGCGCTCAGCGTGGGCTCGTCGATGATTTCGCTGTTCATGGCGCTGGTCATGCTGGCAGCGTTGTCGGCGTCGTATAATGGCAACGGCAACGTGCTCTTCTGGCTACTATTCGTGGTGAAGATTGCTGCGTTTTGTGCCGGCATTGTCTGGCTGGTGCCCATGCTGGCGCGCTATTTCCTGCGACGCTACAGCGACGCCGTGATGCAATACATCTTTGTGCTGGGCGTCATGTTCCTCAGCGCGCTGCTCTCCAGTCTCATCGGTCTGGAAGGCATCTTCGGTGCTTTCTTCTCCGGTCTGACGCTGAACCGCTACATTCCCCACGTGTCGTCGCTCATGAACCGCATTGAGTTCATCGGCAACGCACTGTTCATTCCCTACTTCCTCATTGGCGTGGGCATGCTCATCAACGTGCGCACGCTCTTTTCGAGCATCGACGTGGTATGGGTGGTGCTGCTCATCGCCTTCTTCGGCACGTTTGGCAAGGCCGTGGCGGCCTATCTCTCGAGCCTGCTCTTCCGTCTGCCGCTGTCGTCGGGCAACATGATGTTCGGTCTGACGTCGGCCCACGCTGCGGGCGCCATCGCGATGGTCATGGTGGGCATGAACCTGGAAGTGGCCGACGGCACCTATCTCGTGAGCGACGACATGCTCAACGGTGTGGTGATGATGATTCTCGTGACGTGCATCATCTCGACACTGATGACGGAGCATGCCGCCCAGCAGATTATCCTACAAGAGAAGACGCACCTGGATGTGGGCGAAAAGCACAACGACGACGAGAAGATTCTGCTCTGCGTGAAGTATCCCGAGATTGCGCCGCAGCTGCTGGAATTGGCCATCATGATGCGCAATCCGAAACTGAACCGCGGACTGGTGGCGCTCAACGTGGTCTACGACGACGAGAACAGTGCGGCAGGCCGAGCACGCGGACTGCAACTCCTGGAACAGCTGCAGCAAAGAGCCATTGCCGCCGACGTGAGAATGCAGACGCAAGTGCGACTGGCCACCAACATTGCCAACGGCATCAAGCATGCCTTCCGCGAGAACACGGCTTCGGAAATCATCATGGGCATGCACGTGCATACCGAGGTGACGCCGAAGTTCTGGGGCGTGTTCATACAGAGTCTCTACAACGGACTGAACCGCCAGATTATCCTCACACGCTTCATTCAGCCGCTCAACACGCTGCGCCGCATACAGGTGGTGGTGCCGTCGAGAGCCGAGTTCGAGCCGGGCTTCCACCGCTGGCTGGAACGCCTGAGCCGCATGGCGGGCAATCTGGACTGCCGCATCCAGTTCCACGGGCGCAACGAGTCGCTGGAGCTCATTCGCGAGTACATCAACAACCGCCACCCGAGCGTGCGGGCAGAATATACGTACATGGCCCACTGGAACGAGCTGCCCCGACTGGCCGAAACGATTGCGGCCGACCACATGTTTGTGGTGGTCACGGCCCGTAAGGGCACCATCTCCTACAAGTCGGCCATCGAGCGCCTGCCCGACGAGCTGCAGAAGCACTTCTCTGGCAAGAACCTCATGATTGTGTTCCCCGACCAATATGGCGAGACGAAGGATGAGAGCATGAGCTTCACCGAGGCTCAGCACCACGAGGAGAACAGTATCTACGACATGCTCTTGCGACGCATCCACCGCCTATAAAAAAATACTCCACAACGCACAAATGATAGAAATACACAACATCACCAAGAGCTTCGGCTCTCTGCAAGTACTGAAAGGCATTGACCTCAGCATAGACAAAGGCGAGGTGGTCAGCATCGTCGGCCCGAGCGGTGCCGGCAAGACCACGCTGCTGCAAATCATCGGCACACTCGACCGCCCCGACAGCGGCACGGTTTCTGTCGACGGCATCGACACCACCAGCCTCTCGCGTAAGCAGCTCAGCGACTTCCGCAACCAGCACATAGGCTTCGTGTTCCAGTTCCACCAGCTGTTGCCGGAGTTCACGGCCATCGTGAACATCAT
>CAMOTK010000131.1 GCA_946625715.1 uncultured Prevotella sp.
GCTCTTGGGGAACTGGTCGCCCAAGTCACCAAGTAAAAAGACCCTTTTTGGCTTTTGTAATGCTCGCTTGTGCTCATAAAAAAAGAAGAGAAGGTACCGACACGTACATTCTCTTCTGCTTATAGGAAAATTGTCTTGAAGTCTTTACTCTTCATCGTCGTCGACGACGGTGAACCATTCAGCGGGAATAGACTGGCGCTCGTTCATCCAGTAGCGGTTCTCGTTGACGTCGAAGGCGATAATCATCGGCACCTCGCCCGTCTTGGGGAAGGCGATGGTCTTCACGTCGCCACTCTGCTTGCTGCCTACGACTACCGAAACGTTGTTGGTCTTGAAGTCCCAGCCCGTTACGGGGAATTCGGCCAGCACGGCGCTGTAGTTGGCGGCACCGCCCACACCGGTGTTGAGCATCTGCGATACGCCATATTCGCTCTCGCTCTTTGTCCACGTGGTGTTGCCAATCTTGAGGGTGAAGTCAATGGTTCCGCCCATGCATCGGATGATGGCTTTCTGCGAATTGTGCTCGTCTTTCCACTCCTTGAACACCTTGTTGCCGTCGACGATTTCATAGACGGCAGTCTTGGTTGTGATGTCAAACACGTCGACCACCACATCGTTGAAGTCGAAGTCGTCGGTGGTGCCCAGGTCTTCAATCATGTAGCGCTTGCTGAACGAGTCGTAGATGGGCTCCTCTATCTGCTGCACTTCGGGAATGTCGGGCTTGCCGTAGAGCATGAAGACCACGTCGTTGTAGTCGTGGTCAGACTTTGAGTCGATGGCCTGGTCTTCACATGCTATAATCATCTTCTTGTACGACTCGTCGATGTTGCTGGGCATGCTTTCGGCCGGAATGTTGAGCGCCAGCATCTTGAAGGCGAGCGACGATGCCGGATTGCGTGGCTGTCCGTTCTTGGTGTTCTCTAAGTATAGGTACATCTTCTTGCCCTGATACTGGGTGAGGTCGATGGCAATGGGCTTAGCACGCAGTTCGGTAGCGCTCTCGGTGTTGTTGTACTTCTCCTTGGCGCCGCCCTTGATGTCGGCCCATTCGGGATTGTTCTTGGTCTTCTGCTGAATGTTCTCGCCCTTGGTCCACACCTTGAGGTCGAGGCTCTCGCCATTGTCGTCGTAGTTGTCGACCACAATGTGGAGCGTCCACACGAAGTCGGCCGTTCCCTCGAAGATGGGCACCACGTAGAACACGTTTTGCGGCACCACCATATAGAACGGAGTGCCCAGGTCTCTGTGGTTAGTACCGTTTCTCAAAGTCGTGGTCATCCACTTCACCGTGTTCAGGTCTACCTCATACCAGTCGTTGATGGTCATAAACTTGCTGGGGTCGGCCGTGATGGCGCGCGTGCCGGCGCGTCTGCTCGTTGTGGGCTGCGACATGGAATAGGTGTGAAGGTCGGAAGAGAAGTCCCACGACTGGTTGGGGTCTACTTCGCCATACTTTTTTACGAAATTGGTGGCAAACTCCGACTTCTTCAGCTTCTCGAAGTAGGTTTCGTCGTAATCAAGGTTGTGCTTGCATGATACGAAGGCCATTGCTACGGCCATCATCATCATGATACTACTAATTGTCTTTGAATTCGTCATCATATCTATAATTAAAACCGTTAAATTATCACAAAGATAAGACTTTTTTCTATATATTGTTACAAAAGTCTGCTGATTTTAAGTTATATTAATACTATGGCGGACCGCACGGCGGCTCCGCCACTTCTTCTTTTTTTTGGGCGCGGATTACGCGGATGCCTTTTTTGTGATGATGATGAGCGAGAAGTAGGGCAGGGGACGGGGAAGGATGGCGGCCAGGTCGTGGGAGTAGAAAGCGGCGGGACTGCCTACGTTTTCAAAATAGTGGTAGGCGTAGGCCGGATGCGACTGCATGAACGCCTTGACAGTCTGCTCACATTGCGAGAGCTTCATGACGACAACCGTGTGACGGGTGGCAAGCAGCTGCTCCAGGTCGTCGGCGGTGGCCGTGCCGGGAATGACGACCAGGCGCTCCGTCTGCGCTATGAGCGACAGACTGGCCGAGGCTGCGGCGGCTATGAACGAGGTGATGCCGGGCTGCTGACAGACGTCGACGCCCTGCTGCTGCAGTTGTTCGAGCACGTAGTGGATGGAAGCGTAGATGCTCACGTCGCCTTCCACGGCAACGACCACGCGCTGGCCCTCATGGTAGCAGACCGCCGCCTGAAGACACATGTCGTCGTAGACGGCGATGGCCTCGCTGCGCTCGTGGGACATGGGCAGGGGGAAGAGGCGGACAGGCGCCTGGGGCAGCCAGTGGTGTATGATGTCGGTGGCGCGCGAGGTCAACGCTTGCTGGTGGGGCAACTTAGTGGCCGGCACGAAGATGACGTCGGCCTGCTTCAGGGCCTGCAGGGCTTTGACGGTGAGCAGCTCGGGGTCGCCGGGGCCTAACGAAACAAAGGTTACGGGGTGTGGCATGCGTTGAGTGGTTTATCGAGAGATACTTTCAATGCGCAGCTTGAGCAGTCCGGCCGGTACGCGCACCTCTACCACGTCGCCCACCTTCTTGTTGAGCAACGCCTGTGCAATGGGCGACTTGATGGAGATTTTGCCCTCGCGCAGGTTAGCCTCGTGCGGACTGGCAATGGTGTAGGTCATGCGGGCCTTGGTGGTGAGGTTCGACATCTCGACCTTGGTGAGCAGTCCGACGCTGTCGGAGCCCATGTTCGAGGTGTCGATGACGCGTGCAAACTCGAGCACCTTCTGCTTGTAGCGTATCTGGCTGAGCAGCCGGCCCTGTTCGCGCTTGGCGGCGTGGTATTCAAAGTTCTCGCTGAGGTCGCCCTTGTCGCGTGCCTCGGCAATGGCGTCTCTGACGCGCGGCAACTCTACACGTTCGAGCTGCTGCAGTTCGGCCACGAGCTTGTCGTAGCCTTCTTTCGACATGTATTCCATTGTGGCGTCGGCTTTACTGTTCAACAGGCATTTCCTCTGCCTGCCAGGCCATGATGCCGCCCAGCAGGTTGTAGACCTTGAAACCCTCCTTCTCAAGCAGGCCGCAGGCTTTGGCCGAGCGCCGCCCGCTGCGACAGTAGACGGCGATGGTCTTGTCTTGCGGCAGCTGACGCTTGGCGTTGCTCAGGAAATTGTCGTCCTTGACGTCGATGTTGATGGCCCGTGCGATGTGGCCTTCGGCAAACTCCTCGGCGGTTCTCACGTCGAGCACCACGACGCTGGAGTCGGCCACGAGGCCTGCAAACTGCTTGACGTCTGTGTCGTTGGCACTTTTCTGTCCGCAGGCCGTCATCATGGCGAGTGCCGACAGCAGGGTAGCTACGATTTTCTTCATGTCCTATCCTTGTTTAGCTTAAAAGATTTTGTAGGCCACGCGAATCGAGATGTTGGGCCAGGCTTTCAGCCACGACACGGCACCGGTGATGCCGGAGTTCTTGCCCGACGACTTGATTTCGGTATCGTTGTTGAGTACAAACTTGGGTGTGCCCCAGAATATCAGGCCGGCATCGACAGCCAGGCTGAGGCGGTGCTTCTTGGCGATGTGCTGTCCTAAGCCTATGCCGATGTAAGGCTTCACGGCATTGGTCTTCATGCGCACGTCGATGTTGCCATTCTCGTCGGCCGTGAACACATAGTCGCCGAACTTGAGGCCCACGGGCGGATAGTTGGTGCGGAAGAGGCGGTTGTAGTCCTCCACCTTCTGGTTGGCATCGTAGAGGAAGCCCAGTGCGCCGTCGTTGGTGTTGCGGAAGTGCAGGAAGTTCTGGCTACCGATGAACAGACCGGCGGCGAAGTAGAACGGCTGGTTCTTGAAGGGGTGCACCTCGCCCAGGATGTGGAAGTTCCAGAACTTAGGCTTGATGGCCAGTTCCACCTTGTCGACCATCTGCGCGCGCTTCACGGCGTCGTCTTCCACCATGGCCGTCTCAGAGATTTCGGTGGCGGTGTTGATGGCCTTGAACTTGATGTCGCCGATGCCCCATCCGGAGAAGCCGGCTCTGACGGTCACCATCTTGTGGACGGGCATGGCAGCGTCGATGCCGCCACCCGCCAGACCTGTAAACAGACCTACGGAGAGGTGGTTGAACAGGCCGTCCTCGGCGTGTATCTTGTCGGTGGTCTCTACATTCTGGGCCTTGGCCCCTGCTGCCATCAGCGCGATGGCGAAGAGAACGATGAGTTGCTGAATATGGTGTTTCATAACTGTTGTCATTAGGATGTTTTTTTATTTAAAGTAAGGTTCGTTCGACTTGATAAGCAGGTGAGTGAGCGACTGGCTCAGCGGGTGGAAGCCATAGAGGTAGTCGCTGGTGTAGGGTGTGCCGCCGTTGATAATCAGGTGAATGTAGTCGTGGCAGGCCATGTCCATCGGCATGATGCCCACGGTGCCCTTGTTGTTCTTCAGGTCGTCGATGACCAGCGGGTGAAGCACGGATGCGTTGGTGAGGTATCCGCGAGGCGACACCTCGGTGTAGGCCGAACAGTGGTTCACAATCCAGATGTCCTCGTTAGACGCCATAGCCTCGCGTGCGGTGTGCATCATGTCGATGAGGGTCTGCTTCTTGTTCTTCATGCGCACGTCTTTGTTGGTCTTGAAGTAGTCCTGCACGTAGAGTTTGGCAGTCAGGGTGTTGTCGTCGAGGCTGTAGATGGTGCAGTTGCGCTGGCCTTCTGTGTTGATGTTCTCGTCGATGTCGGCATCCTCGTCGCTCCAGGTGCAGTAGGCAGCGGGGAAGTCGTAGGATGAGTTGAGCGTGCGCAGGTCGAAGCGGCTCAGCAGCAGAATCTTGCCGCGCATCTCGCCCACGGTGATGTCGGGGCGCCAGTGGTCAACAAACAGTCCCTGGTACTTCTGCTTGCCGAGCAGTTTGCCCAGCAACTTGCCGAGCAGCACCGTCCAGTTGCTCTGGTTCTCCAAACCGTTGTCGGGCTGTATCTTGGCAATGAAGAACTCCGACGGGTGGGCTTTCAGGTAGGCCTGAATCTGGTCGAGGGCCTCTTCAAAGGTCACGTCGATTTCGCTGATGCCGTGGGCCATGCGCAATATCTGTTTGTCTTCGGGGTTTTTGGCCAGCGTGTCGATGCTCACCACGGGACGGAAGTCGAAGAAGCGGATGCCGCAGGCCATCTGTTCCTCAAGCGTCGATACCTGGCTGATGGATGTGATGTTGAAAATATACTTCAGAACAGGCTGGTAGAATCCCATGCCCGTCATGGTGTCGTGGGTGCCGGGTATGCTCAGTTTGCAAACCTTGGCATCGTCCTTCACCATGTCCAGCCAGTCGGTGACAGGGGTAGGCAGGTCGTAGGTGTATTTAATGGTGTCTTGGTAGTTTTCGGAGAAGATGAATGGCGAGTCGAGTGATGTGTTTTCATCGTAGACTTTCGCCAAGTCCTCTTCTTCGCAGCTGTACAGAGCAGTCATGGCCAGAAGCGCCATGAGGGCATACAATAGTTTTCGGTTCATACGGGTTGTATTCATAATAAAAAAAGATAAATTATACAATCAGATTTAGTATCGTTTGCAAAGTTACGAATTATTTTCTAAATAATAAGAATGTTTTTCAAGAAAAAAACTGCTGACGAACTTTATTTCAAGAGCGGAAACTCAGGA
>CAMOTK010000132.1 GCA_946625715.1 uncultured Prevotella sp.
TCATGATTATGAATCATGCGCTCTAACCAGCTGAGCTATCCCGCCATCATTGCTTGAATGCGGGTGCAAAGGTATAATAATTTTTGGAATCAGCAAAAATATTTTGAAGATATTTTTCTTTTCTCACTATTTTTTCCTATATTTGCATACGAAATCAAAACTGACTAGCCCATGAAGAAGCAAAGAATTCACTTGGAATACGAACTGCACTCGAGTTCTCCCAACATCATCTGGCCGCTGATCAGCAACGAGGCGGGGCTGCAGAAATGGATTGCCAACACAGTGACCCGCGAGGGCGACAAGCTCACCTTCACCTGGGGCGAGGAGTGGAGCCACCACGAGCAGCGCACGGCCACCATCGTGGAGGAGAAGAAAATGAAGCTCATACGGCTGGAATGGGACGACGAGGCGGGCGAGGAGGACAACTTCTGGCAGATGGAGATGGTGAGAAGCGACATCACGAACGACTACATACTGAGCGTCATCGACCATGCGGTGCCCGAGGATCTGGACTGGCTGCACGACATTTGGGACGACAATCTGTACCGATTGCACCAGTCGACCGGCCTTTAACACCACATTATTGATAAAAAACTGAAAAATCTGCCGTTCTCTGACTTTTTTATGCTAATTTTGCAGTTTGGTAGCGGCATGCAGGCCGCAGCCAGGTAGGTAAATGCTCAGAATCAAGAAACTAGATATATTCATCGCCAAGCAGTTCGGGCTGCTGTTTGTGGGTACTTTCTTCATCTGCCAGTTTGTGCTGATGATGCAGTTCCTGTGGCGCTATGTCGACGACCTCATCGGCAAGGGCATCTCGATGGAGGTGATGGCGCAGTTCTTCTGGTACATGGGCCTCTCGCTCGTGCCGCAGGCCCTGCCGCTGGCCATCCTGCTGTCGTCGCTCATCACCTTCGGCAACCTGGGCGAGAGCTCGGAGCTGACGGCCATCAAGGCGGCGGGCATCTCGCTGATGCAGGCCTTCCGCTCGTTGATACTGATTTCGGTGCTCATTGCCCTGGGCTCGTTTTACTTCCAAAATGTTGTAGGTCCGAACGCCAACCAGAAGATGGCGCAGCTGCTCCTGTCGATGCGGCAGAAGAGCCCCGAGCTGGAGATTCCCGAGGGCATCTTCTACGACGGCATTCCCAACACCAACCTCTACGTGCAGAAGAAGGACATGAAGACGGGCAAGCTCTACGGCATCATGATCTACCGCATGACCGAGAGCTATGAGGACGCGGCCATCATCCTGGCCGACTCGGGCATGCTCCAGTCGACCGAGGAGAAGAAGCACCTGGTGATGAGCCTCTGGAGCGGAGAGTGGTTTGAGAACATGCGCTCGCAGGAGCTGGCAGGCAGCGCCGCCGTGCCCTACCGCAGGGAGACCTTCTCGTCGAAGAAAATCATACTGGACTTCGACGGGGGCTTCAACATGACCGACGGCTCGGTGTTCTCGGGCGACGCAAGGGCCAAGGGCCTGGTGCAGATCAACCACGACATCGACTCGCTCAACGCGGTGTACGACAGCATCGGACGGGCTTACTACGACGATGCCGGACGGGCGTTCTACCGGCTGCCCAAGCTGGAGAAGAAAGACTCGCTGAAGGCGCTGAGGAAAGCCCTGGCCAAGACAACCGACTTCGACTCCATCTACGCCAAGCTGACGCCTGAGAAGAAGCAGCAGGCGGTGAACACGGCCCTCTCGAAGATTCAGAGCGCCAGGAGCGACTACGAGTTCAAGAGCATGGTGACGGGCGACGCCGACCGGGTGATACGCCAGCACAAGATAGAGGCCATCAACAAGTTCACCACCGCCCTGCTCTGCATCATCTTCTTCTTCATAGGAGCACCGCTGGGCGCCATCATCAGGAAGGGAGGACTGGGCATACCGGTCATCATCTCGGTGTTCGTCTTCATCGTCTACTACATTCTCGACAATACGGGCTACCGCATGTCGCGCGGCGGCATGTGGGCCATCTGGTTCGGCAAGGGCATTGCCATGGCCGTGCTCACGCCCGTGGCCGTCTTCTTCACCTACAAGGCCAACAAAGACTCGGTGGTGTTCAACATGGATGCCTACCGCAACTTCTTCATGAAGCTCCTGGGACTGCGTCTGAAGCGCCACGTCTTCGGCAAGGAGGTGATCATCAACGACCCCGACTACCCCACCGACGCCGCCCGGCTGGAGGCCATCAGCGCCAGCGTGGCCGACTATGCCCACAAGCACAAGCTGAAACGGGCGCCCAACATCGTGAAGGTGTTCTTCAACTACCATCCCGACCACCACATCGAGCGCATCAGCGAGGAGATGGAGGAGGTGATCGAGGACCTCTCGAACACCAGGGACAAGGTGGTGCTCACCGAGCTGAACAAATATCCGGTGGTATCGGTGAAGGCCCACACAAGGCCCTTCGAGCGCCGCTGGCTCAACATCGCGGCCTTCATCATCGTGCCCGTAGGACTGTTCTGCTACATCCGCATGTGGCACTTCCGCCTGCGCCTGGACCACGACCTGCGCACCATCATCAGCACCAACAAGGCCATCACCGACCGCATAGGGCAGATAGCCGCCCCATCGACATGAAGGCAATGAAGGTGCAGACGCCCGCCCTAGACAAAAAAATGGAGAGCAGGGCGTACGCACCACTATATATAAAAAAGGTATACCCACTCTATATAAATATAATAAGGTGTAAATATATATGGAAAACATCAAACTGAGCAGCATCGAAGATGCCGTGAACGACTTCAGAGAAGGAAAGTTCCTCATCGTGGTTGACGACGAAGACCGCGAGAACGAGGGCGACCTGATCATAGCAGCTGAGAAAATCACCGCCGAGAAGGTGAACTTCATGCTGAAACA
Organism: uncultured Prevotella sp.; assembly: GCA_946625715.1. GTDB lineage: Bacteria > Bacteroidota > Bacteroidia > Bacteroidales > Bacteroidaceae > Prevotella. The sequence continues at coordinate 2,867 of CAMOTK010000132.1, forward strand.
CGCCAGGGGCGTGCTCTGCGCTCCCATCACCATGAGCCGATGCGAGGAACTAGACCTGCCGCACCAGGTGATGGACAACACCTCGGTGCTGGGAACTCCGTTCACCGTCACCGTAGACAAGCTGGAGGGATGCTCCACCGGCGTGTCGGCACACGACCGCGCCGAGACCATCAAGGCCCTGGCCGACCCCAATTCCACCCCGCAGACCTTCGGGCGCCCCGGCCACATCAACCCGCTCTACGCACAGGAGAACGGCGTGCTGCGCCGAAGCGGGCACACCGAGGCCGCCATCGACCTCTGCCGCATGGCAGGGCTCTACCCCGCCGGCGCCCTGATGGAAATCATGAACGAGGACGGAACGATGGCACGCATGCCCGACCTGCTGAAATTCGCCGAGCAATGGGGACTGAAAATCATCACCATCAAGGACATGATAGCCTACCGCCTGCAGAAAGAGTCGCTCATAGAAGTGGGCACAGAGGCCGACCTGCCCACCGTCTACGGCCACTTCCACCTCATACCCTTCAGGCAGAAAAGCAACGGACTGGAGCACATGGCCCTCATCAAGGGCGAATGGAAGGAAGACGAGCCCGTGCTGGTGCGCGTACACTCATCGTGCGCCACCGGCGACATACTGGGCAGCAAACGATGCGATTGCGGAGAACAGCTGCACAAGGCTATGCAGATGATCGAGAAAGAGGGCAAGGGCATCATCATCTACATGCAACAGGAAGGACGCGGCATAGGACTGATGAACAAAATAGCCGCCTACAAATTGCAGGAGGAAGGCATGGACACCGTCGACGCCAACGTGCACCTGGGATTCAAACCCGACGAGCGGGAATACGGATGCGGAGCGCAGATGCTCCGGCACCTGGGCGTGCACAAGATGAGACTGCTCACCAACAACCCCGTGAAACGAGTCGGACTGGAAGCCTACGGACTGGAAATCGTCGAGAACGTGCCCATCGAGGTCACACCCAACGAATATGACTACAGATACCTGAAGACCAAGAAAGAACGCATGGGTCACAACCTCCATATCTGAAAAAAAGGCATTATTTTGTCATCTGAGACGAAATAATGCCCGTTTTTTTTCGTTTAAAAGAATAAAATGAGTAATTTTGCAAAAAATCAATAAGACTTAAACAATATTATGGCACAATTATCTAATCGACTCAACCGCCTCGCACCATCGGCCACGCTGGCCATGTCGCAAAAAAGCGGTGAGATGAAAGCACAAGGTATCGACGTGATTAACATGAGCGTGGGCGAGCCTGACTTCAACACACCCGACCACATCAAGGAAGCCGCCAAGAAAGCCATCGACGAGAACTGGTCGCGCTACTCGCCCGTTCCCGGCTACGCCGACCTGCGCCAGGCCATCGTTGCCAAACTGAAGAATGAGAATGGACTGGACTACACCATCAACGAGGTGCTGGTGAGCAACGGCGCCAAGCAGAGCGTATGCAACACCATCATGGCCCTCGTCAACGACGGCGACGAGGTGATCATCCCAGCGCCCTACTGGGTGAGCTACCCGCAGATGGCCAAGCTGGCAGGCGGAGAACCCGTATACATCGAGGCCGGATTCGAGCAGAACTTCAAAATCACACCCGAGCAGCTCGAAGCCGCCATCACACCCAAGACCAGAATGCTCATCCTCTGCTCGCCCAGCAACCCCACGGGCAGCGTCTACTCACAGGAAGAGCTGAACGCACTGGCCGAGGTCATCAAGAAGCACGACGACCTCTTCGTGCTGGCCGACGAGATCTACGAGCACATCAACTACATCGGCAAGCATGCCAGCATCGCCAAGTGCGAGGGCATGAAAGAGCGCAGCATCATCGTCAACGGCGTGTCGAAAGCCTATGCCATGACCGGATGGCGCATCGGATACATAGCAGCACCCGAATGGATCGTCAAAGGCTGCAACAAACTCCAGGGACAATACACCAGCGGACCCTGCTCGGTGAGCCAGAAAGCAGCCACCGAGGCCTACGTCGCCTCGCAAGCCTGCGTCGAGGAGATGAGACAGGCCTTTGAGCGCCGGCGCGACCTCATTGTGGAACTGGCCAAGGACATCCCCGGACTCGAGGTTAACGTGCCCGAGGGAGCCTTCTACCTCTTCCCCAAATGCAGCAGCTTCTACGGAAAAAGCGACGGCAAGCGCACCATCAACAACTCTACCGACCTGGCCATGTATCTGCTCGAAGAAGGACATGTGGCCACCGTCGGAGGCGACGCCTTCGGAGACCCCGAATGCTTCAGAATGAGCTACGCCACAAGCGACGATAACATCCGCGAGGCCATGCGCAGAATCAAAGAGACACTGGCCAAATTGAAATAATTCAAAAAAAGAGCCGTTAAAACTTCTTAAAAAGGCGGCTAGTTCTCTATAATTTGTTATCTTTGCCAAGACTTATCTGTCATATCTTCAGATTTTGACCGAAAGTCGTGACAAAACTAATGGAAAAAAACAAATAGAATAATTTTTTTATAACTTAATTCATTTATAACTAAAAAATTTAAAACAAAAAAATTATGGCAACTACACAAAAGACAGCCAGCCCTAAGAAATCTCAGGGCTTCCAGGGAGTAAAAGCAGCGTTTTGGATCATCGTTGTATGCTTCATCCTCGCAGTATGTTTCTTCAAGTACTTCCTCGGCAACAGCGACCACATCGGTCCTAACGGAGAAG
>CAMOTK010000133.1 GCA_946625715.1 uncultured Prevotella sp.
GTCCGCCGATGGGCACGCCGTAGGTGGCGCCCCATCCGCCGTTCTCGACGTAGACAGCGACGGCTATCTTCGGGTCGTCCATGGGTGCGAAACCCATGAACACCGAGTGGTCGTGGCCGCGGTTCTGGGCGGTACCCGTCTTGCCGCAGGCCATGAAGTCGTATTTGGCCAGTGCGTGGCACGTGCCGCCGGTGGCCGAGGCGCGCATGCCTTTCACGACGTAGTCGTAGGACTCTCTGCTGGCCATGGTGTACCGCTTGTGGGTGTACATCGTGTCGAGCGGCTCGCCCTGTATGCGCTTGACAACGTGCGGCGTGATGAACCACCCGCGGTTGGCTATCGTGGCGCCGAGGTTGGCTATCTGCAGCGGCGTGGCGTTCACCTCACCCTGTCCGATGGCTATCGAGATGATGGTCAGTCCGTTCCACGAGCCTTTGTATGCCTTGTCGTAGAAGGCGGCATTGGGTATCAGTCCGCGCTTCTCGCCGGGCAGGTCGATGCCGAGCTTGTAGCCGAAGCCCATGCTGACCATGTAGTCGCGCCACTTGTTCATGGCGTTCTGCACGGAGCCGTACTTCTGTTTAGCACCAATCATGTAGAACAGGCCCCAGCAGAAGTAGCCGTTGCACGACGTCGACAGGGCGGGCACCAGCGGCAGCGGCGACGCGTGGCCGTGGCAGCCCACGTGCAGTCCCTTGTAGTTGAAGCCGTGGCCGCAGGGGTAGGCCGTCTGTGTGGGGTGTATGATGCCCTCGGTCATGAACGTCAGGCCCTGTGTGGTCTTGAACGTTGAGCCTGGCGGATACTGGCCCATGATGCTACGGTTCAGCAGCGGCTTCCACACGTTCTGGCTTAGCATGCGGTGGCTCTTCGAGCGCTGGCGGCCTATCATCATGCGCGGGTCGTAGCTGGGCGAGCTGACCATGCAGAGCACCTCGCCCGTCTTCGGTTCGATGGCCACGATGGAGCCTATCTTGCCCTCCATGAGGCGTTCGCCGAGTGCCTGCAGCTTGCTGTCAATGCCCAGCGTGAGGTTCTTGCCGGCTATGGGGCGGCGGTCGAACTTGCCGTTCATGTAGTGGCCCTGCACCCGGCCGTGGGCGTCGCGCAGCAGTATCTGCATGCCTTTCTCGCCGCGCAGCTGTTTCTCGTAGGAGCGCTCTACGCCCAGCTTGCCGATGTAGTCGCCCGGCTGGTAGTAGTCGTCCTGCTCGATGTCGGCGGGCGACACTTCGGCCACGTCGCCCAAGACGTGTGCGGCAAAGGGATATTCATACTGGCGGATGGAGCGTCGCTGGATGTAGAAGCCAGGAAAGCGGAACATCTTCTCTTGAAACATCGAGAAGTCTTCCTCGGACAGCTGGTTCATAAACACCTGCTGCGTGAAGCGCGAGTAGCCAGGGTTCTTCGACCGGTCCTGCATGGTGTTCATGCGCCGTTCAAAGTCTTCGCGCGTAATGTTCAGGGCCTGGCACAGCTCCATGGTGTCGATGCGGTTCTTGGCTTCGTTCATGACCACCATGATGTCGTAGGCCGGCTGGTTGTAGACGAGCAGCTTGCCGTTACGGTCGTAGATGCCGCCGCGTGCGGGATACTCTATCTTCTTGAGGAAGGCGTTCGAGTCGGCGCTCTTCTTGTAGTCGTCGCTCGTTATCTGCAGTTGAAACAGGCGTATGATGTAGACGACCACGATCAGCGTAGCCACTCCTGCTATGACGTATTGACGGTTGCCGAGGTTATAGTCCTTCATGATCAATGCTTAATGCATAATGCTTAATGCTTAATTGATAATGCTTAATGCCTAATGCTTAATTCATAATGCTTAATGCTTAATTGCTGCGTCTCCTGTCTCTTATCTCTTATCTCCTATCTCATTCTTGCCACCTCGAAGGTATAGATGAGCGCCAGCGTAACGACGGTGCTGCCGCCGACGCAGAGTGCCCAGTGCATGAGGTTGAAGAAGCTGAACATTTCGAGCGAGTAGAACACCAGACAGTAGAGCAGCACCAGCACGACGATGTAGTAGCTGTACTTCAGCGGCCCGAGCGTGGCCAGCGAAGGCTCCAGGTTGTCTACCGAGTCGCGTGGCACGAAGAGCTCGAAGTAGTAGGGCTGTACGACGGCTATCAGCGTGAGCGTCGCCGTGGCCAGTCCCGGCGTGTTGGTCGCCGTGTCGATGAGCAGTCCCATCAGAAAGCTCCACAGCAGCATGGCCCACTTGGGGTAGTTGCGCGGAAACATCGTGACGAAGTAGACATACAGCAACGGCGTGGCCACCCCGAAGAGGTGGATGCGCCCCAGCACCATCGCCTGTGCCAGCACGAAGACGATGAAGAGGATGGTTCGTTTTACTAAGTCTGTTGGCACCTTGTTTATTACGATTTACGTTATTGCGTTATATCGTTATTGCGTTATGACGGTTCCGTTATTCCGTTATCTCGTTATACCGTTATTGCGAACTTATTCCCTGACGTTCAGCTTCAGCGAGTCGCGTGCGGCCTGCATCAGCCTGACGCGCTCGGCTATCGACTTGTCGGTGATGACGACGACGTCGCGCAGGTTGCCGAAGTCGGTAGACAGCTTGACTTTCAGCTTATACGACAGGCCGTCGCGCGAATTGTACACCTCGACTATCTGGCCTACCAGCACGCCCTCGGGGAAGATGCTTGAGTAGCCGTTGGTCTCGACCCAGTCGCCGCGCTTGAATCGGGCGTGACGCGGTATGTCCTCGACGAAGGCGTGGCCGGCGTCGCCACCATACCAGCGCAGCACGCCGAAGTACTGGTGTCCGCGAATGGCACAGCTGATGCGCGACGAGGTGCGGTTCAGCACGGGTATGACCACCGTGTAGTGGCTGCCCGTGAGGTAGGTGACGCCTACGATGCCCTGTCCGCAGGCCACGCCCATGCCCGGCTCTATGCCGTCGGCGCTTCCCCGGTTGATGGTCATCAGGTTGTCGGCGTGGTGCAGTTCACTGCTCACCACCTTTGCGGGCACCAGCTTGTACTGTCCAAGATAGTCCAGCTCGCGTTGCTCTTTGGGGTCGGTGTGTCGTGTGGCGTCGCCGTAGAGTCGGCGCAGCTGCGTCACCTGTCGTTCCAGGTAGTAGTTGCGCAGCATGAGTTCCTCGTTGGCCTTGCCCAGTTTGAAGAACGACTCGACGCCCGACGTCCACTCGTAGACGTGGCCCATGACGGCGTTGGCCGACGAGAACCACACGCTGCCCTGGTAGCTGTTGTATTTGAACAGCAGCACCATGCTTAGCGCTTCGAGCAGTACAAAGAGGAACCAGTGGTGGTACCTGCGCAGGAACTCGAGGAGATTCTTCATACTCTGTCAAATGAGAAATGAGAAATGAGGAATGAGAAATGGTCAATGAATAATGAGAAATGACAGGCCAGCACCGTCACTTTTCACAATCATTTTTCGTTTAGCATTTTTCATTTCTCATTACTCATTTCTCATTACTCATTTCTCATTTATACTGTTTATCGCATCAGGAACGAGAAGCGGTCAACATTCTTCAGGGCGATGCCTGCACCGCGAGCCACGCTGTGGAGCGGGTCCTCGGCAATGTGGAACGGAATGTTGATCTTAGCCTCCAGACGGCGGTCCAGTCCGCGCAGCAGTGCGCCGCCACCGCTAAGCCAGATGCCGTTCTTCACGATGTCGGCATACAACTCCGGGGGTGTGTTCTCCAGAGCCGACAGCACGGCGTTCTCGATCTTGGCCACTGTCTTGTCGATGCAGTGGGCTATCTCCTGATAGCACACGGGCACCTCCATAGGCAGTGCGGTGATGCGGTTCGGTCCGTGTACGATGTAGTCCTCGGGTGCCTCGTCGCCCAGGTCGGTGAGTGCTGAGCCGACAGCTATCTTGATGCGCTCGGCCATGCGCTCCGACACCTTCACGTTGTGCTGGCGGGCCATGTACTCCTGTATGTCTGCCGTCAGGTCGTCGCCGGCGGTGCGGATGGAGTTGTTCGACACGATGCCGCCCAGCGATATGACGGCAATCTCTGTCGATCCGCCGCCGATGTCGACAATCATGTTGCCCTCGGGAGCCTCTACGTCGATGCCGATACCAATGGCAGCGGCCATGGGTTCGAAGATGAGGTAGACGTCGCGGCCGTCGGCGTGCTCGGCAGAGTCACGCACGGCGCGCAGCTCTACTTCCGTTGAGCCAGACGGTACGCCGATGACCATGCGCAGCGATGGCGAGAAGAACCGTGTACCGGTGTGTACCATCTTGATGAGTCCTCTCATCATCTGTTCGCAGGCCGAGAAGTCGGCTATCACACCGTCCCTCAGGGGGCGTACGGTGCGGATGTTGTCGTGAGTTTTCTCGTACATCAATTTAGCTTTCTCGCCCACGGCTATCATCTTGTCCGTGTGGCGGTCCAGTGCTACTACTGAGGGTTCGTCGACCACGATCTTGTCATCACTGATAATGATGGTGTTGGCCGTCCCCAGGTCCATTGCAATCTCTTGCACAAAACTAAAGAATCCCATTCCTTGAATTTTTTATATAATTAAAAAATTAGATAAGAGATAAGAGATAATAGATAAGTTATTCGCTCCCTTTCGTAGTTTTTATTGTGGCGACAAGCAACTTGATTATTTCTTCATTATCTTTATTAATAGACTCAAATGGATGATTATCTATTACTTCTTATCTGTCGAAAACCATTCATGTATGGCTGTGTCGTAGTGTGAGCTGACGCCGAAGGCGCGTGTGGCCAGCATGCGGCGCTGTTCGCGGGTTGTCTCGGCGCCCTGACGGTTCAGTATGTCAAGCAGCACGGCGTACTCGGCCTTCGAGGGCACGATGACCACGTCGTTGAAGTTCTTGGCCGCAGCACGTATCAGCGAGATGCCGCCGATGTCGATTTTCTCGATGATGTCCTGCTCGGAGGCACCGCTTGCCACGGTCTGCTCGAAGGGATAGAGGTCGACGACGACGAGGTCAATCTCGGGAATGTCGTATTGTGCCATCTGCTCGCGGTCGCCTTCATTGTCGCGACGTCCCAGTATGCCTCCGAACACCTTCGGGTGCAGCGTCTTGACGCGGCCGCCAAGTATCGAGGGGTAGGTCGTCACCTGCTCCACCTTTTGGCAATTGTAGCCGAGCGACTCGATAAACGTTTGCGTACCACCGGTCGAGAGGAACTTCACGCCCTCATCGTTCAGCTTTTTCAGCAGCTCTTCCAGTCCGTCTTTGTGGAATACGGAGATGAGTGCTGTCTTAATCTTCTTGTTTTCTGCCATAATCTTTGTATAACGTTATATCAATAGGCTGCAAAATTACAAAAAACTCTGCATACTACAGCACATTAGCACCAGTTTTTTTTCCATTCTCGCTTTTTTAATAATGTAGGTCAAGTCTGGCGCTCATGGGAACAGGGGGTACGGGGTGGCAACGAAACGGCGGCTCGTCAGTGCTGACGGCCGCCGTTCAATAATAATGGACTTAGTCAGTGACCCCACCCCTGCCCCTCCCCTGGACTACTCTTTATACACATCTCTTGACCTGGCAAAGGCAATGATTTCGAGGTGT
>CAMOTK010000134.1 GCA_946625715.1 uncultured Prevotella sp.
GTTGGTCGATGGCGACGGCCATGTGTTGAGCGAGCGCCTGCTCTTCTCCAACCGTCAGGACCAGCGCCTGCCGCTGACCATCGGCGTCACCGACACGCTGTATCATGCTCGCGACAGCATTGGATTGCAGCTTTCTGCCGACAATTTGGCAGAAGATGAGTTCGTCTTCCTGTCGCTCTCCGTCACCGACGACAGCATCACCCATCGGAAACATTCGCCTTCGTTTTGGAGTCAGCTGTTGCTGACGAGTGATGTGGAAGGTTTGGTGGCTGCTCCCGACGACTATTTCGAACCCACGTTCAATGCGCAGCATGCCGACCTGCTCATGTTGGTCAACGGTTGGCGCCGCTACGACCTGCCTGCTGTGTTGAAGGGACAATATGCAAAACCGCAGCGCCAGCACGAACAGTCGCAGCAGTTTAAGGGTACGGTGAGGAAAATCTTGGTGAACCGGCCTGTGAAGAATGCCGAAGTGCTCCTGTTGTCAAAAGCCCAGAAGTTCTTGGCCACACGTTCGGTCGACTCCTTGGGCGTGTTCGAGTTCGACGGCGTCAATTTGCCGGAAGGAACAGAAGTCTATATGCAGGCCTACCGCTTAGACGAGCGCCGCTGTTCGCTCACGGTGGCACCAGTCGACTACCCCGAAGCACCTTCTTCGCGCCTTCTGCGCCGCTTCTCCCGCCGACAAGCTCCTGCAGAAGTGGCCGACGGTCTGCTTGGCTTCTATGCCCGCAACTCCCACCTGCTTGACGAAATCACGGTGAAGGGCAAGAAACGCACACCGCAGGCCCACAGCATTGGCGGCGAGAATTCTTCGCGCAAAGTGACACGCGAGGAGATTGACCGTTGGGGCTATGTGACGTTCGAGCAGTTGCTCTTCGACATTCCCGGCTTGGAGCTCGATGTGGCAGAACACGTCGTCTACTCCACCATCGACCGCGGTGCCACACAGCTCATGGGCAGTCAGCCCCTGCAACTGCGCGTCAACGACTTCTACGTGCCCGGTCTGACCTATTTGGATGTAGATGTCGAGGGCATTGAGCGCGTGGATGTCTATGCCGGCGTTCAGGCCATACCTTTCGGACTGACAGATGGTCAGTGGGGTGGGGTGCTCAATGTGACCCTTCGCAATGGCAGTACGATGAACCGTAAGCCCAACGAGCCCTACAATCGCGTGGTGTTCACGCCCTTAGGCTATCAGGAGCCTGTGGAATACTACTGGCCGCGCTATCCGCGTGGCAAGAGCCAGTCGCGTGTGCCCGACGTGCGTCGCACCATCTACTGGAATCCCTATTTGCGTATGGTGAAAGCCACGCCGCTGCAGCTCGACTTCTACAGTGCCGACCTGCCTACGTCGTACACCGTCAGGGTAGAGGGCGTGACCAGTCGCGGCCGAATAGCCGATGGGCAGTTGAGGCTTCGGGTGGAGTAATAAAAGAAGCAGGGATTCCTTAGTCGAGGAATCCCTGTTTTTTAAGTGTTTCAAGCAGTGTGGCCGACATGGCTTCGTTGTCCTTTTTCGTGTAGCGAATGTCGGTGAATATCTGCGCCAACGTCTCTTTGTGGTTGATTTCTACGAAGTGGCGGTTTTCTTCCAACTGCTCCTTATTAATATAATAGGTGTCGATGTCCTGTGGCGTATAGTCCTTGTAGGTCTCCTCGTGAACGAAGCTCTCCAAGGGCAAACGGTCGCTCTGTGCCGGCTGTTCTGCCGGCCAGCCTACGGTGATGGTGGCTACGGGCATCACTAACTTTGGCAGTTGGAGCACATCGATGATGAGCTGTGGCATATAGACCGTTGTGCCCAGATAGCAGTAGCCCAGTCCTTCCTCGTCCATCAGGTTGCAGAGCGTCTGCGTGTAGAGCAGGGCATCGATGGCAGCGTTCTGATAGGAGAGGAAGTTGTCGTAGCCCGGCTCAGCCTTTCGGCAGCGTGCCCACTGGCTGGTGCGGTTGAAGTCGGCGCAGATGGTGAGCACCACAGGAGCCTCGGTGACCATGGGCTGGTTGAAGTGGGCCGGCGCCAGGCGCTGTTTCATTTCGGCTGAACGGGTGACCACTACCGAGTAGAGCTGCAGGTTGCCCATTGTCTGCGTGCGAGCCGCCTCGGTCATGAGGCGGCTCAGCAGTTGTTCGCAGACTTCGCGATTGCTGTATTTGCGAATGGATGTTCTTGTAAGGAGATTCTTCATAATGAGTTGTTATTTCACGAACTTGCGTCCGCTGCGCACATAGATGCCGCGAGGCAGCATGTCGGCGTCGGTGCCTACATAGCGGCCGTCGAGGGTATAGATGGCAGCAGGACGTGTAGCGGTGGTGTGGTGGGTGGTAATGCCAGAAGTAATAGTGCTGACCACAAGCACCTCGTCGAGGAAGAAGCGCTTGGCGGCACTGAAGGTGATGGCCGTCTGTCCTTCACCTTTGACAGTAGTCGAGAGGTCGGCCCATTCGCCTGCACCCATGTTGAATGAAGATGTAGTGATGGTGGCACCATTGCTGGCCGAGAGCTCCATCTTCACGGGGTCGCTGCCCCATGTGGCTGCGCGGAAGGTAAGCTTGGCTTCGCCGTCGATGTAGAAGGTCGGTGTAGAGGCCATGCCTGCCACTTTGCTTGTACCAAACTTGGCACACTTATTGGCGCCAAACCCTTTCTCGGCTTCCCAGCCTTCGTTGTCGGCATAGAAGTCAGAGTTGGCAATACTGCCACTCCAGATGTTGTCGTTGCCGCCCTTGCCGGCACACTTGTCGAACGACTCGTAGAAGAGGTAGTCGCCAGTAGGCTTCACGGGGTTAGTGCCCGTGCCGCTTTCGCCGGGCAGCGAGCCGCCCTTGGCGCGATAGTCGAAGCTGATGGTGCCGTCGGCGTTCTGCTTGATGTTCAGAATGGCACCCGTCAGGAACTTCGAGCCATCGGTGTTCTTGTTAAAGAGCGTGGTGGCCGGTGTCGATGTAGCCGTCAGCGAGTCGCGCTGCTGGTAGGGATAGAGGTCGGTGGTCAGCGTCGTCTTGGTGTAAGCATAGTCACCGTAGCTGTAGTCGTACTTCCAGTACTTCGAGTCGTCGTCGTTGTCGGCGTGTACGATGGTCATGCGCTGGTGGTCGTTAGCTTTGCTATAGTCCATTTCGCGAGCCTCGGCAGTGGTGATGATGGTATTGGGAATGTTCATTTCCCAGATATCCTCGTCGAAGTCTACGTGCGTAATCATGAGACCCTTGGCGGGATAGCTTGTGTCGAAGCCCGTCTGCTGACGGTTCTCCAGCATGTAGTACTCGTCGGGGTGTGCCTCGTTGTATATGATGTAGGTCTGTCCGTGGCTGCTCATGGGTTGCATGTTGGCCACGTGCACATCTTCGTCGTTCAGCACGATAGGCTCCTGCCAGCCGCACATCATCTTCTCGTGGGCAGTGTAGCCGGCGGGTCGGAAAGTGTCGCCATTGTACGAGCCCGAGTCCATCAGGTCGAACTTGCTCATGCCAAACTGTCCAGAGTAGGATGTGTCGTAGAAGTCGGGGAAGCCCATGCAGTGGCTGAACTCATGGCAGAAGCAACCGATGCCTTCAATACCGCCATCCATGTCTATCTCGTTGGAACAAGCGTAGGTGTCGATGGTCACACCGTCGAGCTTCAGGCTGCGGTTGGTGGCCGAGAGTTCGTACATGTGGGGCCAGATGGCTTCTTCGTCATAGCTGTCGGCCTCGCCCGTTCCGGCGTAGAGCACAAACACTTGGTCTACATAGCCGTCGCCATCCCAGTCGTAGTCCTTGAAGTTGACTTCTGCATCGGCAGCTTTCAAGGCCTCTACAATCATGGCTTCAGGGTTCACGTCGTTGTCGTCGTTGTCGTTCCTGCCATAGTAGCTGCGCTTGTTCTTCATGGTGTAGGGGCCAACGACGTCGAACTCCAGTTCAAACTGTCCGGCACTCTGCGCCTTGAAATAGTCGGCCACCGAACCCTTAAACGGGCTGACGTTGTAGCCTTCCTGGTTCATGATCTTTTTGTATTTCTCCAGATTGTTGGCTGTCTTGAATTTCACGTCGGTGAATTGTGCCAGAATCACGATACCCTTCTTCTTGCCGGTGTAGTGCGTCTTTTCACCGATGGCCACTCTTCGGGTCTGCTTATTAATATTAATGGTATGTGCGAGACGCTTGCCTGTTTGCAGTTTTGCTCTGCGTGCAGTGGCCTTTCTGCCGAGCTGCTCCATGTCGGCCGCGGCAAAGGTGCCGTCCTGCTGGCGCGCCAGGCGCGTGCCGTCTTCGGTAGTCCAATAGTGCAGGTGCTCGTCGCCGCATAGCTGCGCGCGTACTTCCGTTCCGTCGGTCAGGCGGAGCGTCTTCCATAAGCCCTTCTTGGCAGGGATGGCCGAGAGAGCCAGTGTCATCATTAGTAGTGACAGGGTTAACAAGGTTTTTTTCATTATTGTCATCGTATTTTTTTGTTTTGATAATGGGCTGCAAAGTTAAGAAAAAAAAGTGAGACATGAAAGAAAAACGGCTGTCGATTGACATATATCAATTAAAAAATGCTAAATTGTACGGAAAAATCAGCAATTTGTGCTTGTCTTATTAAAATAAGACCTATCTTTGCACGCGATTTCAAAACTACACAGCAATGAAGAGTATCTTAGAAGGACGTCCTGCCTTGAAGGCAGAAGTAGAGAAGATTGCCGAGGTAGCCGGCTACTTGTGGCAAAACGGTTGGGCCGAGCGCAATGGTGGTAACATTACCGTGAACGTGACCGACCTCGTAGACGACGAAGTACGCCAGATGCCTGCCATCAGCGATGTGAAGCAGATAGGCGTCACACTGCCAGCCCTGAAGGGATGCTATTTCTACTGCAAAGGCACAGGCAAGCGCATGCGCGACTTGGCACGCTGGCCTATGGACAACGGTTCGGTCATCCGTATTCTCGACGACTGCGCCTCATACGTCATCATTGCCGACAACGCCGTGATGCCCACCAGCGAGCTGCCCTCGCACCTCACCGTACACGCCCATCTCATTGAGAGCGGTTCGCCCTACAAGGCCACCGTACACACGCACCCCATCGAGCTGGTGGCCATGAGCCACAAGCGCGAGTTCCTGGGCAAGGACGTGCTCACCAACATCCTCTGGTCGATGATTCCCGAGACCAAGGCTTTCTGTCCGCTCGGCCTGGGCATCGTGCCCTACACGCTCCCTGGCTCCAACGAGTTGGCCGACGCCACGCTGAAGGAACTGGAAGACTACGATGTCGTGATGTGGGAGAAGCATGGCGTCTTCGCCAAGGGTCTCGACGTGATGGACGCCTTCGACCAGATTGACGTGCTCTCGAAGAGTGCCAAAATCTACATCAACGCCCGTGCAATGGGCTTCGAGCCCGAGGGCATGAGCAAAGAGCAGATGGCCGAAATGACGCGTGCCTTCAATCTGCCTCGCTAAAACGAAAAAACAACTACTGACTACATATATAATCATTATTACTTACTATTTAGTGACAGGAAGCCCCGACGCTGCGAAGCATCGGGGCTTTT
>CAMOTK010000135.1 GCA_946625715.1 uncultured Prevotella sp.
ACATCCCGTTGGGCTTCTTCTGCTATCCTGTGTCGCAGGCTGCCGACATCACGCTCTTCAAGGCTACCACTGTGCCTGCTGGCGAAGACCAGGAGCCGATGCTTGAAGTAACGCGCGAGCTTGTTCGCCGCTTCAATCAGATTTATTCAGAGGTTCTGATTGAGCCCAACATCATGCTGCCCGAGAATCTCACTGCTCGTCGTCTGCCCGGCACCGATGGTAAGGAGAAAATGTCGAAGAGTCTTGGCAACTGCATCTACCTGAGCGACTCGGCCGATGAGGTGTGGCAGAAGGTGCGTTCGATGTACACCGACCCAACCCATCTGAATGTTTCCGACCCAGGGCATGTAGAGGGCAACGCCGTGTTCACCTATCTCGACGCCTTCTCAACAGAAGAGGATTTCAAGAAGTTCTGGCCGGAGTATCAGAATCTCGACGAACTGAAAGAACACTATACACGTGGCGGTTTGGGCGATATGAAATGCAAGAAGTTCCTCAACGAGGTGCTCAATCAATACTTGGAACCCATGCGCCAGCGTCGTGCAGAGTTCGAAAAGGATATTCCTGAGATTTACAACATTCTGCGTAAGGGTACGGAACAAGCCCGCGAGGTGGGCGCACAGACGATGAGCGAAGTGCGTCGCGCCATGCAGATTGATTATTTCTGTGAATAACTGTTGGCTGTTAGCTATTGGCTATTAACTAATCGAGTAGGTCAGGCCTTAGACGTCGGGTACGTTCTAAGGCCTGTTCTAATTCCCAGTTGCGTATCTTGGCCTCGTTGCCGCTGAGCAGAATCTCGGGCACCTTCCAGCCTTTGTAGTCGGCCGGACGGGTGTAGATGGGGGCGGCCAAGAGGTCGTCTTGGAAACAGTCGCTCAGTGCACTCTGCTCGTCGCCAATGACGCCCGGCACCACGCGCACAATAGCATCGGCAATCATCGCCGCCACCAGTTCACCACCCGTAAGCACGAAGTCGCCGATGCTGATTTCTTTCGTAATCAGATGGTCGCGCACGCGCTGGTCGATGCCCTTGTAGTGTCCGGCCAGAATGATGAGGTTGCCCTTCAGCGAAAGCTCGTTGGCCATGTGCTGGTCGAAGCGTTCACCATCGGGCGAAGTGAAAATCACTTCGTCGTAGTCGCGCTCCTGTTTCAGTGCCGAGATGCAGCGGTCGATGGGTTCACACTGCATGACCATCCCTGCGCTTCCGCCATAGGGATAGTCGTCGACTCGGCGCCACTTGTCGAGCGTATAGTCGCGCAGGTTGTGCAGGCGTATCTCGGCCAATCCTTTCTTTTCGGCACGAGCCAAAATGGACTCGTGAACAAAGCCCTCGAGCATTTCGGGCAGTACGGTGATGATGTCTATTCGCATAGTGTTTTTTATCTTACAATCTTTTTTCCGTTGACGATGAAGATGCCTTGTCGGCTACCGTCAACACGCTGTCCGGCCAAGTTGTAGATGTGGCCCGTCTGTGCGTCGTGTCCCTTCATCTGCAGTTGGTCGATACCTAATTCAATATCTTTGAAGAGCGTTGCGCCGGCATAGGTTTCCACCACTGTGGGTACTTCGCTGGCGGGAGCCACCTCGTAGTCGTAAGGTACGGTGACGGTGGTGCCAAACGACGAAGGCTTTGACACGCCCGACTGGACAATGGTGTTAGAGGCGGCCCAAGTGACGGCCTTGGCATTCGACTGGCTGTAGATGCTCTTAACGCCTTTGGCAAAGTAGTTGCCTTCAATAAGAAACTCCGAGTTCTTGCGTGGGTTGATGCAGTTGCCGCCAGTGGTGCAGGTGTAGTAGTTGTTCAGCATGTGTATTTTGCCCACACGAGCCATCGGCATACGCGCCCGGCAGTTGTCGCCCCAGTGGCAGAAAGCGAAGGTGGTGTTCAGATAGCCCGTTTTCTCGCTGTCGCTGCTACCTATCAGGTTGGTGTTCTGATGCATGTAAGAACGACTGGAGTAGCTGAACGTGCACCAGCTGACGGTGTTGAAGTCTGATTGCTGTGTGATGTCGAAGTTGCCGTCCATACCGTCGTAGAACTCGCAGTGGTCTACCCAGCAGTTCTTCGTGCCGTTGAAGGAGATAAGGTCGCTGCCGCCGACGTCGATGGAGCCGGGACCTTGGAACTTCAGGTTGCGTATGATGATGTTACTGCACGATTTGAAGCTGAAGATGCCCGATTTGCGATAGGCCTCGCTATTATCGCCCGTCATCTCGATGATGATGCGGCGTGTGTTGTATTCGGCCTCTTCGGTCACACTGGTGCCGTTGGGCAACGTGCCGCCACCGCCGCTTGTGCTCATGTTGGGCACACCCGCTTCGTTGAGTGCGTCGATGATTTCCTGCGTGGCAAACCAGGTGGTGCACAGACGTGCGCCGTTGATGCCTATCAGCGTCTTGCCACTGATGTTTTCGAGTGAGATGAGACTCGACACGATAAAGTCGCCCTGCGAGCCGTCGAAGACGATGATGCTGTTGCTCTTGATGGCGCTTGTGATGGCTGCCTTCATGTCCTTCCCGGTAGACGTGAGCGTGATGACCTTGCTCTCGTCAACGCCGTTTACGGGGTATGTATAGCATCCGCCGCCCGTGATGTTGTAGGGCGTTTCGGTGGTGCGCGATGAACGTGTGCAGAAGCCGAAGGGTTTCAGCTGGTCGTAGGTGCTGTTTTCAGCAGCAGCCGTGATGGCGAGCAGCATGGCTGCTGCCGTAGTCAGAAAGCTTAGTTTCATAGTCAGTATTTGTTTGTTTAAAAAATAATTGCTGCAAAGGTACAAATAAAAAGTGAGACAGCCAAATGTTCAGCCCAAGAACGCACGAATGGCGTCGATGGAAGCCTCGCCTTGCGTGCGCCCCATTTCGTAGACGAGGCGCATCTGGTCGGCATCGTGCGAGATGTGGCCGATGGGAATCTTCTTTTCCGGACGAATGACCAGACAGCGCCCTTCGGCTTCGGCCCGCCTGACGTAATCCAGTTGCCGGTTGTACATCAGGTGGCGGTCGGCCAGCGCCTGCACCATGTTAGGATATTTCCTGAGTGCCAGTCGCATGACCGGCATCATGGGCGTTGGCTCCTTGACGAAATCAGTCGGCTGGGTGAGTACCACCACGTTGCGCTCGTAGCCCATGCGTTCCATTTGTTCGAGCGGTATGCTGTCGCTGACGCCCCCGTCGAGCAGTTTGTGTCCTTCGAGCTCAACAACGCGCGACGCCAGCGGCATTGAGGCCGACGCACGTATCCAGTCGTAGCAGTCGCGGTTGCAGGTGTCGAGCGTCTTGTAGACGGCCTTGCCCGTTTCTACATCGGTACACACCACTGTGAACGCCATCGGGTTGTCCTCGAAGACCTCTACGTCGAACACATCGTAGTCGCGCGGTACGGTGTGGTAGGCAAACTCGGCGTTGAAGTAGTTGCCTGTTGTGATGAGCGAGCGAAGTCCGCTGTAGCGAGCATCGCGTGCAAAGCGCATGTTGTAGCGGATGGCGCGTCCCGGCTGTCGCGACTTCATGTTGCAGCCGAATGCTGCTCCTGCCGATACACCAATGAGGCCGTCGGGCCACACGTTATGTTCCATCATCACGTCAATGATGCCGCACGTATAAAGGCCGCGCATAGCACCGCCCTCGAGAACCAGTCCTTTCTTCATTTCAGCTTGTTTTTCTTATATCTGAGGCGCTCTTCCATACTCATAGCCGCAAAGCGCCGCCACTCCGTAGCTCCGTCTTTGCACTGCTCCAGATAGCTCAGGTCGTGCATGCGCTCGTAGGCTTCCATCTCGAACGGGTTCAGCCAGTAGCCGGCATTCTTGTAATGCTTGCGCCAGTGCCATCCTTGCAGCCAGAACTTCAGGTAGAGGCGATAGAAGCGCCACCAACTGTCGCCTGCTGCTTGTGCCTGCTTCAGGTGAATCATCTCGTGGTTCTTCAGTGCGTCCATCCGGCTATTCATCTGGTCGGCCGCTTGCTGCGAGTGGGTGATGATGGTGCCGAAGAAGGTGAGAGCCTCATAGCCGCTCTTCAACCAGAATGTGTCTACCACAGCCGGCATGTCGTGCATGGTGCTCGGCCGGCGAGCTTTCCATACGAAGCGCAGGATGCGAAACATTCTGAAGGGGTGAAGCCACGGTTTGAATTTCATGGGTGCAAAGGTATGAAAAAAATAGTAATTAGTCATGAATTATTTGGAATAATTTCGTACCTTTGCGCACAAAATATCGAGAATCATGGACGAGAAACAACGCATAGAGCAGCTCAGACAAGAGTTGAACGAGCACAACCACAGATACTATGTAGAGAACCAGCCCACCATCAGCGACTACGACTTCGACCAGCTGATGCACGAGTTGCAAGACCTGGAAAGCCGCCATCCGGAGCTGTACGACCCCAACTCGCCCACGCAGCGGGTGGGCAGCGACCTGCAGACGGAGTTCCGTCAGGTGAGCCACAAACGGCCTATGCTGTCGCTGGCCAACACCTACTCGGAGCAGGACGTGCGCGACTGGTATGATAGTGTGGGTAAGGGACTTGCGGGCGAACCGTTCGAGGTGTGCTGCGAGATGAAGTACGACGGTCTTTCGATTTCGCTCACCTACGTCGACGGACAACTCACGCAGGCTGTCACGCGCGGTGATGGTGTTCATGGCGACGATGTGACGCAGAACGTGCGCACCATTCGCTCCATACCCCTCGCGCTGAAGCCTTGTGCGGCTCATCCCATTCCCCACGAGTTCGAGATTCGTGGCGAGATACTGCTGCCTTGGGCATCGTTCGAACGGCTCAATCAGGAACGAGAGCAACGCGAAGAGCCGCTCTTTGCCAATCCGCGCAATGCGGCCAGCGGCACGCTGAAAAGTCTTGATTCGCGCGTGGTGGCCAGTCGTGGCCTCGATGCCTACCTCTACTATCTGCTGGGCGACGAGCTGCCTGCCGATGGCCACTTCGAGAACCTTGAAGTAGCACGTGCGTGGGGCTTCAAAATCAGCGAAGGCATGCGTAAGGTGCGCACTGTCGACGAGATACTTGCGTTCATCGACTATTGGGACACTGCCCGCAAGGAACTGCCTGTGGCCACCGACGGCATTGTGCTCAAAGTCAACTCGCTACGCCAGCAGCGGGCTTTAGGCTTCACGGCAAAGTCGCCCCGTTGGGCCATTGCCTACAAGTTCAAGGCCGAGCGTGCTTGCACCCGTCTGCTCGAAGTTTCCTATCAGGTGGGTCGTACCGGAGCCGTCACCCCTGTGGCCAACATGGAGCCCGTACAACTGGCAGGCACCACCGTGCGTCGCGCCACGCTCAACAACGAAGACTTCATACGCTCCTTCGACCTGCATTTGGGCGACTACGTCTATGTGGAGAAGGGCGGCGAAATCATCCCTAAAATCGTGGGCGTCGACCTCGAAAAGCGCCCCATTGTCAGTCAGCCCGTACAGTTCATCAA
>CAMOTK010000136.1 GCA_946625715.1 uncultured Prevotella sp.
GCCTGCGCAAGAAATTAGGGCGCTATGCCGCCTGTCTGGTGTCGCGCACCGGTTTCGGCTATACGTTTAAAGAGGCGAGAAGTGATAAGTGAGAGGTGAGACGGGAGAGCTATGAAGAAGCTATCTGAAGGACGGAAGATGTGGCTCAGCGTGATGGCTGTGTTCTTGGTCTATGCCACCATCTTCATACTTTTCGAAGACTACGACCGCAAGTTCATCATGCCCTTCGACGAGGTCAGCGACTGGCACTTGCTGCTCTTCTCGCTGGTTGTCATGACCGGCCTGGGCTACTTGCTGTTTCGCTATGCCAAGAAGATGGACGAGCGCATCAGCCGCGAACAGGCAGAGAAGGAGAACCGCATGCGCCGCGAACTCACCCAGAACATCGCCCACGAACTGAAAACGCCTGTGGCCAGCATCCTCGGCTACACCGACACCATTCTGGAGAGTCCCGACATCAGCGACGACGTCAAGCAGCAGTTCATTGTGCGCACCAATCTGCAGGCCCATCGGCTGACCACCCTCTTGCAAGACATCTCGACGCTCAACCGCATGGACTACGCCCGCGACATGATTACGACGGAGCGCGTCGACGTGTCCTTGCTCGTTGCCGACATTGCCCAAGAAACGGCCTTTGCCATGCAGAAGCGCCAGATGCAACTGCACAACTACCTGCCCAGCAACATCATCGTTCACGGCAACTACTCCCTACTCTACAGCATCTTCCGCAACCTGATGGACAACGCCATCAACTATGCCGGACAGGGCACCACCGTAGAGCTGTCGGCCGAGCAGGAGCACGACTGCTGGCAGTTCACGTTCAAAGACAACGGTGCCGGCATTCCGGCCAAGCATCTGTCGCGCATCTTCGAGCGTTTCTACCGCATCGACAAGGGTCGAAGCCGCGAAATGGGTGGCACGGGCCTCGGCCTATCCATCGTGAAAAACGCTGTTGTCCTTCATGGTGGCAACATCACCGTCAGCACCCCCGTCAGCGGCGGGCTGGCCTTCGAGTTCACCATCAAGAAATAATCGTCATTTCTCTTCTTTATCTACAGTTTCTCGATTTCCCCTGCTGTCAGCCCGGTAATCTCTTCAATGTCCTGAACGGCATAGCCCTTGGCCTTCATCTTACTGGCCGAAGCTACGGCCTGTTTGTAGGCGGCATTATCCATTGCCGAGTATGGGTCTTCACCCTTCTGCCATTCTTCCCAGTCTGTGTCAGAGAGGTAGCGTTTCACCTGCTCGCATAAGGGGTGTATGTCGTTGGTGGCTGTCTGCCATAGGTCTTCATCGGAGATTTGGGCATAACCGTGAACCAGCACATTACGCATGCTGACAATCTGTCGCCACGGAAGTTCTGTATGAGTTTCGCGGAAATGTCTGGTCAGCATGTTGGCCGCCTCGCCAATGACCTCAATATTCTTCATCACAGAATAATAGATGCGTATGTCCTTCGTGAACTCCTCGTATGAGATACCGCTGATGATAATGCTCACGTTCTGGGCATATTTCACGATGTCCTCCAGACGGCCACGATCTCTGCTATGCTCTCTCATAAATCAGTCTCCTGTCTCTGTTTACACTATCAACGGCCCACGGGCGAAGCATACCATCTTCCACCAGGTCAACCTCACAGTTGAGTAAGTCTTCCAAGTCAACTTTCATTCCTGCAATCTTCATCAGCCCGATGGGTTGCCTACGGTCATACTGCACCAGAATGTCAACATCGCTCCATGGTCTCTGCTCACCACGCGAATACGAGCCGAAGAGCCATGCCTTCAGTACAGGCTGTGTCTTGAAGTAGTCGGCTATAATCTTTTGCATCACAGGGGTACTCATAAGCGTATTGTTTTAGAATTTGGTGACAAAGATACAACTTTTTTCGCAAACTTGCTACGCTTTATCGTAAAAAGTGCAAAAAACAAGAGACGGAGCCCCCCTTACGGCTTGCACCCCTTCTGCCACACGGCATTGACGCCCTCGCAGAAGTTGTAGACAATGTTGTGACCAAACGTGCGACGGCCGGCGGGCAGGAAACCGCAGACGATGCGCTTGATGTGACGACGCAGAGAGAACTCCTTCGGCTCGCTGACGCCCTCGCTCTCAACACGCAGACTGAAACGTCCGATGCCGGGCAGCACCACCGTGTAGCCGTCGGAGAGCTTCACTTTCAGCGCATGCTCCAGGTCGGTCACCACAGTCACCACAGCCGCGCGGTCGTAGCCCCTGGCCATGAGCGCCTCGCTGAGCAAGTCGCGCAGGGTGACGTCGCCCTGGCTCACTGATTTTGCAAAATATTTTCCATAAGAGCTGCTGCTCTTGATATTGTTCTTTATCAAACGTATGTGTATTGCCATAGATTTTTCGTTGATTTTTGGTAAAGTGTCATATTTCGTTGCTAACTCTCTGATACCGAAATGCTTAGAGCGTATGACCCTTTTTCGGGAAGTGTCATAAAGGGTCATGGAAGTAAAACAACTTGTTTTACCTGCAAATTCTGCCGCTTTGCCCATCGTTAGGCGGTGGCAGAGCATAGTAAAACAAGTTGTTTTACTGTTGCTCATTCGCGCTTCGCAATCCAATAAACGGCACCGTTCATCCCTTTTTTCCGCGGATAGCCCATTGCCGTGAGGCGTCGGCCGAGCTCCATGTCGGTATTTTTCCGAATGGCGAAGGTGGGAAAGCGCTCGGCAAGCAGCTGCATGACGTCCTTCATGAGCATGTACTTGGTGTTGGCGGGCGTCTCTTCCGGGGCGTAGAACACCTGCTCTACCATCGACTGGTAGTCGAGCACCTGCTGGAACTGCTTGTTCTCGTTCATGATGCGCTCGTTGTCGGCGTCCCTGAGCCAGTAGCGGCGGCCGTCGTGCAACTCCTGCACAAGCTGGGCATAGAGCATGTCGTAGCTGATGAGGCCCGAGTTGTCGATGTCGCGGGCGTAGACGCACACGAAGCGGCGCGAGCCCGTGGGGTCGACCAGCGGGCGCAGGTTGTTGGTGGTGCCAATGAACGAGGCGTAGCGGCGGCGCTGCTCGAGGGCTTTGCCGTAGGGCGGGCGGAACTTCACGTCGTGCTTCGAGATGAGATACTTCAAGATGGGCTGCTGGGCTTTCGACATAGCGTCGAACTCGTCGATGTTGATGAGTGCATAGCCCGACATAGCCAGGAAGATGTCGTTGTCGTTCTTCATCGACAGGCGGTCGTTGTAGTACGTCTGCAGATAGCCGGGCAGCAGGCGGCGGCAGAAAGTGGTCTTGCCCGAGCCTTGCGGCCCGATAATCAGGGGCACGATGGCATTGCCGTGCTGACGGTCCTTGCCCATCCACTGCGCCACCATCGAGAGCATCCACGTGTGGAAGTCGTCGGGCCAGTGCGGGTTGTCGGTTTTCACGCGGCGGGCCATCTCGCCCACATAGTCGTGGCGCCCGTCCCAGCGCGGCAGATGGTCGAGGAAGTCTTGCAGGGGATAGTAGCGCGGAATGAGGTTCGACTCTATGTAGCGGTTCAGGTCCTTGTCCCACGAGTCTACGCCAGCCTTCAGCGCCTCGATGGCCATTGTGTTGCGGGCGGCCTGGTCGAGCGGCATGAAGGCCGAGCCGGCAGTGTTGGTGCGATACTCGGGCACGCCCGTCATCACGTTGAGCCTCAGCGTGTATTGCTCCTTCATATAGGCCTCGGTCTTATAGGTCAGCAAGGCCGACGGGCGGGTATATTTCAGGGGCATCGTCTTCAACTGCTCCTTCAGATAGGCCGTACGGAAGATGCAGTCGATGGTGTCGCGGTTGGCCAGCCCGCCGAGCAGCGGGATGTAGGTGCACACATCGGCGGCGAAGGCTCGCGGCAGCCCCATCTGTCGGCAGCCGTCGGCCAGCTGTTCGAGCACGGCCGTGCGAAAGCGGTCGGTGTTGCTGTCGAGGTCGTAGTGCTGCTCAATGGCGCGGTCGAGACAGTCGTGGAAACGGCGCATGCGACTGGCATACAGGCTGACGCCAGGCAGCTCCTGCGGGTCGTTGTAGTCGCTGATGGCCTGCTGCTGCACGCGGAACTCGGGCGTCTGCTCGGGTTCCGCCCCCACCGTCACGGCCAGCGCCGCTGGGTTGTAGAATGGCTCGGGGTCGTAGCTCACCTTGCAGCTCGTGGTAAGCGAAGGCTGGCGGTCGGCCAGCTGGGTGCCCAACTGCGAGGAGTAGATGTAGTGGAGCCGGCGGAAAGCATTGAGCAGAGCCTGCTCGCCCTGCTCGTCACACGCGTAGCGACCGACAATGTGGAGCGAGTGGCCGTCGTAGCCCAGGAAGCAGAGCAGCGTGTAGGGCTGCCGACTGGCCATGCGCTTATACTCCTCGGCGGTAGGCAGGTCGCGCAGATGCTCCACCGACAGCAGCACCAGGCAGTTGTCGGCCTTCATCTCCACCACCCCGTTCTGCTTCACCCATTCGGCGGCGAAGCACACATCCTGCTTCGGCTCCGTGATGCCGTCGGTGCGAAAAGCTCCCTGAGCCAGGCGTTCTACAAACGCGTCGAGGTCCATGCGCGTATAGCGCTTCTCTTTTCTTTCAGTGTTTACAATAGTAATTTTCATAGATACTCATGGTTTTAGAATTCGTGATACAAAGATACAAAAAAAAGGGCCCTTTTGCAAGACTTTTGCAAAAAAAATGGCTAAAAACCGCAAAAACATGACACTTTATGACACTTTCTAAAAAAGGGTCATGCCACTGAAACGCCCTGTACATCGACGTTTCGCGCAAAAATATGACACTTTGCCCAAAAAACACAATTTTTCTTAGAGTGTTGTGCAAACCCGTGCAAAGCGAGGAATAGAAAGATAAAAATTTTTCAGAATTTTCTTTGCCGATTCAAAAAACTTACGTATATTTGCACCGACTTTCAGAGTAAAAAGCGAAGAGCCGTAGCCGCCACCTCAGGCAGCAAAAGCCACTCCTTGGGGGTCACGACATAGTAAAAAGGCGTTTATTCAACGCTCTGTTCAGGTCAACTCGAAATCTTGCAACTTTCAACAGACTCTTGAACACAGCAAAGGATAGATGCCCCTTTGGTATGATTACAAAGCATTATGTGCACGCGTGTACATTAATGTGTAACATATCCAATGTGGGTTCTATGCTTGCTCGTTCTAGTTCTGTTGGGCATGCAAGAGCCTCGAGTTGTGGGACAAGCAAGAGTAAAGTTCCCACATCTTTTTTTATGCCGTAGCGGAAACGTTCAAAAACTAACTATTTTATTACGCCAAATCAGGGGACCATAGGCACAAAAAAAGGATTAAAATCTAAACAACTAACTAAAATTTAAACTTTTAAGCGTATGAAAAAACTATTACTTTTCCTCCTCGT
>CAMOTK010000137.1 GCA_946625715.1 uncultured Prevotella sp.
CGCAGCCTGATCCCCTGCTGCTCGACTTCAAGTTCAACGGATGGGGCGAGAAGTTTCCTGCCGAACTCGACAACGCCATCAACCGCCGGCTCTACGACGAGGGGCGCATCGAGGGCACCTACGTCGACCACCTCGACTTCGTGCTCGAAGGGGGCTCGATAGAGAGCGACGGCCGCGGCACCCTCTTCACCACCACCGCCTGCCTCATGGCGCCCCACCGCAACCAACCGCTCACGCAGGCCGACATTGAAGCGCGGCTGAAAGCCTATCTCCATGCAGAGCGCATTGTGTGGATAGACCACGGCCAGCTCACCGGCGACGACACCGACGGCCACATCGACACGCTGGTGCGCATCTGTCCCGACGACACGCTGCTCTACGTGGGCTGCGACGACCCGCGCGACGAGCAGTACCACGAGCTGCACCTCATGGAAGCGCAGCTGCAGGCTCTGCGCACCCTCGACGGCCGGCCCTACCGCCTGCTGAAGCTGCCCACGCCCCGCCCCATCGTCGACGACGACGGCCAGCGACTGCCCGCCACCTATGCCAACTTCCTCATCATCAACGGCGCCGTGCTGGTGCCCACCTACCGCCAGCCCGACCTCGACCAAGCGGCACTCAGCCTCGTGGCGCAGGCCTTCCCCCACCGCGAGGTGGTGGGCATCGACTGCTGCGCCATCATCCGCCAGCACGGCTCGCTCCACTGCTGCACCATGCAGTTTCCCGAGCCCGTGGTCCTCAACCCATAAAAAAACATCACAAGACAATGAAAATAGGATTCCTACAACAGCATAACACTGCCGACAGGCAGCAGAACATTCTTCGCCTCTGCGAAGGCATCAGCGACCTGGCCAAGCGAGGCGCCCAGCTCGTGGTTCTTCAGGAACTGCACAACTCGCTCTACTTCTGCCAGGAAGAGAACGTCGACAACTTCGACCTGGCCGAGCCCATCCCCGGGCCGTCGACCAAGCTCTTCGGCGAGGTGGCCAAGACGTGCGGCGTGGTCATCGTCACGTCGCTCTTCGAGCGGCGCGCCCCCGGGCTCTACCACAACACGGCCGTAGTGATAGAGCGCGACGGCACCATAGCCGGCCGCTATCGCAAGATGCACATTCCCGACGACCCTGCCTACTACGAGAAGTTCTACTTCACCCCCGGCGACCTGGGCTTCCAGCCCATCGACACCAGCGTGGGCCGTCTGGGCGTCATGGTGTGCTGGGACCAGTGGTATCCCGAGGCAGCACGGCTCATGGCCCTCGCCGGCGCCCAACTGCTCGTCTACCCCACAGCCATTGGCTACGAGAGCAGCGACACCCCCGAGGAGCAAGAGCGACAGCGGCGCGCCTGGCAGACGGTGCAGCGCGGCCACGCCGTGGCCAACGGACTGCCCGTGGTGGCGGTCAACCGTGTGGGCTACGAGCCCGACCCCAGCGGCCAGACGGGCGGCATACAGTTCTGGGGCACGTCGTTTGTGGCCGGGCCGCAGGGCGAGCTGGTCTACGAGGCCTCGGCCGACGAGGAAGAGAGCATCATCGTCGACCTCGACCTTGGGCGCTCCGAGCAGGTGCGCCGCTGGTGGCCCTTCCTGCGCGACCGCCGCATCGACCACTATGGCGACCTGACAAAACGCTTCCGCGACTGAAGGGGGGCAGACTTCTCTCTGATACTTTTTTCAAATTTTTCAGCACTCAGGGGTTTAGTAAATCTGGTTTCATGTGTATTATAAATGTATGAAACAGAAAGAACAACAACTTGAGACGCTGTTCCGTCGGCATTACCGGCAACTGCATCGGCTGGCCACCCTGCTGCTGCACGACGATGCTGAGGCGAAAGACATTGTGCACGATGTCTTTGCAAAACTGATAGACTCGCCAGACAAAACCCTGCGCGAAGAAACAGCTGCAGCGTTCCTTCTCACCAGCGTGCGCAACAGATGCCTTAACGTGATTCGTGGGCGGAAGATTCAGGAGCGCATCGAGCGGCTCTATCTCCTGGACCTCGACACCACCGTCATTCCTGCCGACCTGTATGGCGAGGAGCTGAAGGCCCTGACAGAAGCCATCGGCCTATTGGCTCCGCCTGTCTGCAAGGAGATTGTAGAGCTACACTTTCGCGACGGACTGACCTTCCGCGAGATTGCCCTTCGCATGGGTGTCAGCCAAACCACTATCTACAAGCATCTGCGCCAAGCACTCTGTCAACTACGTGAACACATGAAAAAAGTATCAGAACAATGAACAAGACCGACCTATTGTTCCACATGATGGAACAGCCCCATGCCTACACCGAAGCCCAATGGCAAGAGGTGCTTTCCGACCCTGAATGCCACGAGCTTTACACACTGATGGCGAAAACCAAGAGTGCCTACGACGTGCAACACGAAGTGAGCGACGACGAAGTGGACGCCGAATGGCGGCGTCTGAACCAGCGACGCAACCATAGGTGGCTGCGCATTGCCGCCATGTTCGTGGGCGTAGTGCTCATCTCAGGACTGGCGCTGGCCGCCATTATCAGGCTCAGCCCCAGCCTTTCCACCAAAGACGAAAGCAACAACCATGCACAGACCGCCCAACTCCCCACTGAGCAAGTGACGCCAAAAGCCACAGAGCCAGCGGCCGCAAGCGATACGGTGGTGTTCGACAACGTACCCCTCGACAGTATTGTCGGACGGATAGCCGCTTACCACCACGTAGGCGCCGACGTACAGAACCCACAGGCCGCAGAACTGCGCTTCTACTTCGTATGGCTGCAGGCCGAAAGTCTGCCTGAGGTTGTAGAGCAGCTGAACCAGTTTGAGCGTATCAACATCGTTATGGACCATGGTAAACTGACAGTGCAATGAAGAACGTTATTCTTACCCTGCTATTGCTGACGATAGTCACTACGCTGTCGGCGCAGAAAGTGAGCAAGAGCTATCGGAACACTACCATGTCGGAGGTGCTGCGCGACCTGAACGCCACAAGCGACTATACCATCAACTTCATGTACAACGAGCTGGAGGACTTCCGCGTCACGACCGACATCCGACGCCTGCCTATGGCCGAGGCCTTGCAGCAGATAGCCGGCTTCTATCCCGTGCGCATTGTGGAAGGCAGCGAGAAGGTATTCTTCGTGGAGTGTACCCAGAAGACTGCCCGCCGCCTCATTGGCACCATTGTCGACGAGCAAGGGCTGCCAGTGGCCTACGCCAATGTTGCGCTGCTCAATCCTGCCGACTCCACGCTGCTTGGCGGCGGCGTGTCGAACGAGAGCGGCTACTTTGCCGTCCCCTACGAGCAGGAAAGTGTGTTGGCCCGCATCTCATACGTGGGCTACAAGACCATCTACCGCCGTTACAGCCAGCCCCATGCAGGCACCATCCGCATGCAGCCGGCCAGCTACACCGTGGGCGGCGTGGTGGTGCAAGGCGAACGCATGAAGGTGCAGCTGCAGGGCAGTTCGCTGATGATGAACGTAGAGGGCACCGTCATGAGCCGTCTGGGCACGGCCGAGGATGTACTCTCGCGCGTGCCGACCATCTCGAAGAAAGGCGACGCCTTCGAGATTCTGGGCAAAGGCGTGCCACTGATTTACCTGAACAACCGCAAACTGACCGATATGGCCGAGCTGCGCAACATACAGTCGGACCAGATACGCAACATTGAGGTGGTACAGAATCCTGGCGCACGCTACGACGCGTCGGTGCAGGCCGTCATCGTCATCCGCACCCGTCGGTCGGCAGGCGAAGGCCTTGGCGTGGAGCTGACGTCGTGGAGCCGCAAGGGCCACGGATGGGTGAACAACGAGCGTATCAACCTGACCTACCGCACGGGCCGTCTGGAGCTGTTTGCCAATCTCTTTGGAGCCTACAATAAGCGATGGAACCGAAGCGGATTTGAACAGACCGTCTACTCCGACACGCTGTGGACCGTCAGCAACCGCCACCAGTCGACAGCCAACAATCCCTATCTGGAAGGGCGCATTGGCTTCAACTACCAAATCGACGACAACAACTCCTTCGGCGGCTTCTATCAGAACAACTACGACTACGTGAAAACCCACGACGACCACGACGACGACCTGCTGGCCAACGGCGCAACGTACGACCACCTACACAACAGCAGCATCCGCCGCGACACCAATGCGCCCAAGCATCAGGCCAACCTCTACTACACGGGCAAGTTGGGACAGTTTGGCGTTGACTTCAACGCCGACTACACTGCCTACAAGAACGTTAGTCGCAACGAGCAGCAGGAACTGAGCCGCAACTACGAGAACCGCGACGTGAACACCGAAACACAGACGCGCGGCCGCATGCTGGCCGAGAAGCTCATCGTGAGCCATCCGCTGTGGAAGGGCCAAATATCGGTAGGCGAGGAATACACCAACACCCGCTGGCGCAGCAGTTTCGAGAACCCTCAGGGCTACATTGCCAACAGCAACAACGAGCAACACGAAAGCAACATCGCTCCGTTTGTGGAAGTGAAACAGCAGCTGGGCCGTTTCCAGGTGCAGGGCGGTCTGCGCTATGAACATGTGGAAACCGACTACTTCGTAGGTGGCGAGCGACGCGCCGACCAGTGTCGCACCTACAACGACCTGTTCCCGTCAATCGCCCTTTCCACCGCCATCCAGAAGGTGCAGCTCTCGCTGAGCTATGCCAAGCGCACCAACCGACCGGCCTACTGGCTGCTGAGCAACGACGTGGTCTACGAGAACCGTCTGAACAGACAGGTGGGCAATCCCTATCTGCGCCCCGTTAAGTACCACAACTTCAACGCTATGGTCATGTGGAAGTGGCTCTATCTGACGACCAACTTCGTACACTGCGTCAATCCTTTCATACGCATCATGGAGAGCAGCGAAGAAGACAGCAAGGTGAACGTGGCCACCATCAAGAACTACAACCACGCCAACTGGATTGTCGTCACGCTCGGCGCACAGAAGAGCGTCAGCCTCGGCAGCGGCATCACGTGGACACCGCAATACAACGTGACGTTCATGAAGCAATGGCTCACCACCACCTTCAACGGTCAGGACAAGCACCTCAACCAGCCGATGCTCTCGCTCCAACTGGGCAACATCGTCACGCTGCCCCACGACTGGCTCTTGCAGGCCGACTTCAACATGCACACCCACGGCTACACGGGCTCTAACTTCAAGGTAGAGACCACCAACGCCATGCTCTCGCTCAGCGTCAGCAAGGACTTCTTCAAACGCCGTCTGAACGTGAAGCTGTCGGGCAACGACCTCTTCAACCAGGGCAAGGGTCTGGGCACGTTCTACTTCGACCACATGATTTTCCGCAAGACCGACGACAACGAC
>CAMOTK010000138.1 GCA_946625715.1 uncultured Prevotella sp.
TC
Source organism: uncultured Prevotella sp. (assembly GCA_946625715.1). Taxonomy (GTDB): domain Bacteria; phylum Bacteroidota; class Bacteroidia; order Bacteroidales; family Bacteroidaceae; genus Prevotella. The sequence continues at coordinate 3 of CAMOTK010000138.1, forward strand.
GTAGAGGCGCACCGGGCACGACTGGAACTCGGGGTTCTCAATCTCAAACTCCGGCAGGCGCTTCTCAATGAAGCCGCTCATCTTGCCCGTCTGCGAAATGCCCGAGAGGTCGCCCTTCATGTCGGCCATGAAGCAAGGAACGCCTGCCTGGCAAAATGTTTCGGCCATCACTTGCAGCGTGACGGTCTTACCCGTACCTGTGGCGCCGGCAATCAGTCCGTGTCGGTTGGCCATCTTTCCTGTAATGCTGAGTGCCCCTTTTGGGCAGTGGGCAATGTAGAACCCGCGTTCCTTGTCGTACATAATTTTCTTGTTTTTGGTTCGTTTTGTTTGCAAAGATAGTGAAAAAAGTGCAAAACGGCCAAACAATTCTTACAGAATTCATATTTTTATATTACCTTTGCACCTATGGAACTGAAACCGATACTCGGCAAAGCGTTGAAAATAGTGCTGCCCATGGTCCTGGGCGGTGCCATTCTTTGGTGGATGTATCGCGAACAAGATATCCAAAGTCTGCGCCATGTGCTGCTCCACGACATGGACTGGACGTGGATGCTCCTTTCCTTCCCCTTTGGCATTCTGGCACAGGCTTTCCGTGGGTGGCGCTGGCAACAGACACTTGAACCTACCGGCGAACGGCCGCGGGCTTCGGTGGCCGTCAATGCCGTCTTCCTGAGCTATGCCGCCTCGCTGGTGGTGCCCCGCATAGGCGAGTTCACGCGCTGTGGCGTCTTGAAGCAGTGGGACGGCGTGTCGTTCTCGAAAGCCTTGGGCACGGTGGTCACTGAGCGCGCCATCGACTCGCTCGTGGTGCTCGGTGTGACAGGGCTGACGCTGCTGGTCGAGATGAGCGTCTTCGGCACGTTCTTCCAAAAGACGGGCACGTCGCTCGAGTCTATCCTGCACGGATTCTCGTGGGCCGGCTACTTCGTCTCGGCGGTCTGTCTGGTGGCCATGGCCGTACTGCTCCACCTGCTGTTGCGCCACCTATCTATATATAATAAGGTGAAGGCCACGCTCGGCGGCATCTGGCAGGGCGTCATCTCGCTGCGCAACGTGCGCAACCTGCCGCTCTTCCTCTTCTTCACGGCCGGCATTTGGGTGAGCTATTTCCTGCACTACTATCTCACGTTCTTCTGCTTCGACTTCACCAGCCATCTCGGACTGGGCTGCGCCCTCGTCACGTTTGTGGTGGGGTCGATAGCCGTGATTGTGCCCACACCCAACGGGGCCGGCCCTTGGCACTTTGCCGTGAAGACCATGCTCATTCTCTATGGCGTGGCCGACCAGCAGGCGCTCTGCTTCGTGCTCATCGTCCACACCGTGCAGACTTTCCTCGTGGTGCTACTGGGCATCTATGCCTGGCTGCGCCTCTCGTTTACGAAACGCTTAACCCTAAAACAATAAGAAAACTATGAGCGAAATTAAAAATCTGAACCCACAGTGCATCTGGAAAAACTTCTATGCACTCACACAGGTGCCCCGCCCCAGTGGTCATCTGGAGAAAGTACAACAGTTTTTGCTCGACTTCGGCAAGCAGGCCGGCGTCGAAGTGTTCAAAGACCCTGCCAATAACATCGTGATGCGCAAGCCCGCCTCGCCAGGCATGGAGAACCGCAAGGGCATTATCCTGCAGGCCCACATGGACATGGTGCCGCAGAAGACGCCCGAGTCGAAACATAACTTCGAGACCGACCCCATTGAGCCGTGGATTGACGGCGAGTGGGTGAAGGCCAAGGGCACGACGCTCGGTGCCGACAACGGTCTGGGCGTGGCCGCTATCATGGCCGTCATGGAAGACAAAACCTTGGTACACGGACCTATCGACGCGCTGATTACGGCCGACGAAGAGACGGGCATGTATGGTGCTAACGACCTGCCCGAGGGCGAACTGCAGGGCGACATCCTCATGAACCTCGACTCGGAGACGTGGGGCAAGTTTGTGATTGGTTCGGCTGGCGGCATCGACGTTACCGCTACACTCGACTATCAGGAAGCAGAAACCGATGCCGACGACGCTGCACTGCGCCTCACGCTGAAGGGCCTGCGCGGCGGACACTCTGGTCTGGAAATCCACGAGGGCCGCGGCAATGCCAACAAGCTGATGGTGCAGGTGGTGCGCGAGGCCATCGTAGAATGTGACGCCCGTCTGGCTTCGTGGCACGGCGGCAACATGCGCAACGCCATCCCCTTCAAGGCCGAGGTGGTGCTCACCCTGCCTAAGGAGAACGTCGGTGCGCTGAAGGAACTCGCTGCCGACTTCCTTGCCGAGTTCCAGGACGAGTATAAGCAGATAGAAAATGGTATTGAACTGACGGTGGAAGAGGTGGCCACACCGAAGACCGAGGTGCCCGTGGAGATTCAGGACAACCTCATCAACGCCATCTACGGTTGCCACAACGGTGTCATCCGCATGATTCCCTCTTACCCCAGCGTGGTGGAAACCTCGAGCAACCTCGCCATCATCGACATCGAAGGCGGCAAGGCTGCGCTGAAGATTCTGGCCCGTTCGAGCCGCGAGGACATGAAGGAGTATATCGTCAACACACTGGAGAGCGTGTTCAACATGGCTGGCATGAAGGTGGAGACGTCTGGCAGCTACGGCGGCTGGGATCCCAACCCCGACTCCGAGATTCTGCACCTGTTGCTGAAGGAGTATAAGGAACTGTTTGGCGAGGAAGGCATCATTCAGGTCGACCATGCCGGACTGGAGTGCTCCGTCATTCTGGGCAAGTATCCGCACCTCGACGTTGTGTCGCTCGGTCCCACCATGCGCTCGCCGCACACCACCACCGAGCGTGCCCTCATTGCCACGGTCGAGCCCTTCTGGCAGTTGCTGAAGAAGACGCTTGCCGATGTGCCCGCAAAGTAGTACTTCATATATTTGAAATAAAATGAGTCCACTTCAGAAAGTGGACTCATTAATTCAATTAAGAAAACAAAAACTTTCCACTTGGAAAGTTAAACGTAGAATCAAGGCTTATGCAATACGGTAACTTAGAACTCAGGCAGCTGCACCAGGAACTTTATGACATCCTGCAGGAAATTGTGCGGGTGTGCGACCTGCTCTCCATACCCTACTTCATTCAGGGCGGCAGTGGCATCGGCGCTTTCTTCGAACAGGCCATCCTGCCGTGGGACGACGACATCGACGTGGGCATGACCCGCGAGAACTACCGTCGGTTTCTCCTCCAGGCCCCTGCCGTGCTCCGTCCGCAATACTACCTCCAGACGCCGGACAACGAAGCGCAGTCGCCCTTCTACTTTGCCAAGCTTCGCAAGCAGGGCACCGTGTTTCTCGAGCACCACTTTCGCCGCCTGCCCATCCACCACGGCATCTACGTCGATGTGTTCCCCTTCGACCGCGTGCCCGACAACGAGCGGCTGCAACGCCTGCATCGCGCCTACTGCAATTTCGTCAACGGCTGTTTCATGGCCAAGGTGGTGTGGCAGTGGAAGCACATCAAGGCGTGCGAAGTCGATGAGCCGCGTCCCCGAGGATTCTTGCCCTGCCTGCTCACGTGGCTCGTATGTCAGGTTCTGAGCCGACGCACGCTCTACCGCCATCTCTCGTGGGCACAAGCCTTGTTCAACGGCCGGCCCACCACTTACTACAACATGGTGCTCATGCCGCGCGACCACATTGCCGTCAAGAGCATCGACCACCCCCAGACCGTGACCTTCGGGCCGCTCAGCGTCACAGCTCCAAGCGACCTCGAGAGCTACCTGCGCCACCACTATCCGCGCCTGCGTCGCCATATCCCGAAGGAAGAGCAGACGAACCACCGCCCCGACCGCCTCGTCTTCGCCGACACGGCTGCCCACATCACCACCTATGCCCCCGTAGCCCTCTTCACCTACAACCGTCTGGACAACACACGCCGCACGCTCGAAGCCCTGATGCAGAACACGCTTGCCCCCGAGACCGACGTCTATGTGTTCAGCGACGGAGGGCGCGACGAGCAGTCGTGGGCCGAGGTGCGCGCCGTGCGCGAAATGCTCACGGCCCTGAGCCACGAGGCACTAGCCGCCCACCGCTTCCGTAGCATGACCATCGTCAAGCGGCCCGCAAACATCTACCTCGAGCGCAACATCATGGAGGGCATCGCCGAGGTGTTCGACCGTCACGACCGCATCGTCGTACTCGAGGACGACATCCTGACCTCGCCCTACTTTCTGCAATACATGAACGAGGCCCTCACCCTCTACCACGACTGTCCGCGCGTGATGCACGTGAGCGGCTTCACCAATAGCCTACACCCTGTTCCCTCACGAGAAGGGGAAGAGAGCCCAGCAGAGACCTACTTCACCCCCCACATGTCGGGTTGGGGCTGGGCCACGTGGCGCGACCGCTGGCAGCAGCATTTCCGCCACTTCGACAACGAGCAGGAAGGGCTCGAAGCCCTGAGTGCCGAACAGCGCAACGCCATTGAATATGGCGGTGTGTTCCCCTGCCTGCGTTCGCTGCGGAAACAGCCCATCCCGTGGGACATCTGCTGGGAAATTGCTATCCGGCGCGCCGACGGCCTCTGCCTGACACCGGCACAGACCCTCGTGCGCAACATCGGACTCTACCGTGGCACCCACTTCCGCTCCTACCGTCTGCTCCAGCACTACGAATTCGACCGTCAGCCCCTGCAGCGCCCCATCCTGCTCGAGCGCGTCGAACCGCAGTCGGACCCCGCCCACGAAGCGGCCTTCGCCCACGCCATCCGCGACTGGGGCATCCGCTACACCTGGCTCGGCCGCATTGTCCGTGCCGTGTATAAGCGTCTGCGTTCAGGAATGTCAAGAAAAAGGTATTGTCAATAAAATTACTAATTACTAATTACTCACTCCAACCCATCGAGCTGTTTCTTCAGCGCCTTCAGCTCGTCGCGCACCACCATGAGGCGGAAGAGCACGTCGGCACTCTTGTCGGCACCGTTGCGGTTGGCGTTGATGTATTTCTTGGCGGCCGCCAGCTTGAAACCACGCACCTTCACGAGGTTATGAATCAAGCGTATCTGCTCGATATCTTTTTCCGTGTACTGCCGCACCTTCGAAGCGCCTGCTGTCTTCGGCTTCAGGTAGGGGAACTCCGTTTCCCAGTAGCGCAGCGTGCTCTCGTTCAGCCCGAACATGTCGGCCACCTCCTTGATGGAGTAGTAGAGCTTGAGGTTCTTGTTCATATTCAGTGCCATAAGTGTTGGATGTATAGTTTTGTTTCTGTCGGCAAAGTTACGGATAATTTTTCGAATATCCATGTATAAATAACCAAAGATTCCTTGAAAAATCGTCTTCCC
>CAMOTK010000139.1 GCA_946625715.1 uncultured Prevotella sp.
AATGAGAAATATAAATGAAGGAATGAGAAATGTTTAATCAATATAAACGCATGGATATGAAAACATTTTTGAATAGGATGATGAGTCATAGATGGTTGATGATAATCGGTTTGTCATTTATCGTTTGTCATTTGTCATTTAGCACGGCAAGTGCGCAGAAGTTTGCGCTCATCGACATGGACTACATTTTCAAGAACATCCCGGCCTACGAGCGTGCCAACGAGCAGCTCTCGCAGGTGTCGAAGAAGTGGCAGGCCGAGGTCGACGCACTGACCACCGAGGCCCAGACCATGTACAAGAACTACCAGAACGAGGTGGTGTTCCTCTCCAAGGAGCAGAAGAAGGCCAAGCAAGACGCCATCATGGAGAAGGAGAAGCAGGCCGCCGAACTGAAGCGCAAGTACTTCGGTCCCGATGGCGAGCTCTACAAGAAGCGCACGTCGCTCATGTCGCCCATTCAGGAAGAGGTGTACAACGCCGTGAAGGACATTGCCGACCTGCGCGGCTATCAGCTCATTCTCGACCGTGCCAGCGACAGCAGCATCATCTTCGGTTCGCCGAAGATAGATATATCTAACGAGGTTCTCTCCAAGTTAGGCTATTCCAATTAAGACTAAAGAATTAAAAAATTAAAAACAAAAAACATTAAAAACAGCTATGAAGAAATTTATCATCTGCGCAATCTGCGCAATCTGTGGCTTCACCACAGCATCCGCACAGAAGTTCGGACACGTCAACACACAGGAAATCATGCAGGCCATGCCTGAGTACGAGAAGTCGCGCACAGAGCTTGAGGCCCTGGCCAAGCAGTACGAGGCCGACCTGAAGTCGATGCAGGACGAGTTCCAGAAGAAGTTCGAGGACTACCAGAAGAACGGTACCACCCTGCCCGACAACATCAAGCAGCGCCGCGAGCAGGAACTGCAGGACATGGACAACAAGATTCGCCAGAGCTATCAGGACAACCAGCAGGCTCTGCAGAAGGCTCAGGGCGAAAAGCTCCAGGCCATCCAGTCGAAGATTATGGACGCTATCAGCCAGGTGGCTACCGCCGGTGGCTATGTCTACGTGATGGAGATGGGCTCGCTGCCTTACATCTCTACGACCCTCTCTACCGATGTGACTGCACAAGTGAAGGCCAAACTTGGACTGAAGTAACTGTATGAAGAAAATCTTATTCCTGTTCATCGCAATGGTGTCTCTCTGTGCTCAGGCACAGAACGACACTACCGCTTCTGTCGATTCCGTTCAGGTGGCCTTCCGCTTTGGCTACCTCAACTACGACGAAGCCCTGAAGGCCATGCCCGACTATGGGCTCGTTCAAGAGCAGATGGCCACCCTCAAGACGCAGTACGAGGCCGAGCAGAAGCGCGTGGAAGAAGACTTCAACCGCAAGTACGAAGAGTTTCTCGAAGGTCAGCGCGAATTTCCCAAGACCATTCTGCTGAAGCGCCAGACCGAACTGCAGGAACTCATGCAGAAGAACATTGAGTTCAAGGCCGAAGTGCGCCGCCAGCTGGCCGATGCCGAGCGTCAGGCCATGCAGCCCCTGCACGACCGTCTGGCCCAGGTGCTGGCCGAAGTGGCCAAGGCTCACGGCCTGGCCTATGTGCTCAATGCTGCCAATCGTCAGCTGCCCTACATCGACCCGGCCTATGGTCAGGACGTGCAGGCCGAAGTCATTGCCAAGCTCAGCGAATGAACCTCTCTTCGCGGCCGGGGCCCATCGGCATTTTCGATAGCGGCTATGGCGGGCTGACCATCCTGCATGGCATCCGCCAGCTGCTGCCCGAGTACGACTACTTGTATCTCGGCGACAATGCCCGTGCGCCCTACGGTCCGCGCTCGTTCGACGTGGTCTACGAATTCACCCGTCAGGCCGTGTTGCGCCTCTTCGAGATGGGATGCCAGTTGGTCATCCTCGGTTGCAACACCGCATCGGCCAAAGCTCTCCGCACCATTCAGCAAAACGACCTGCCCCAGTGGGACCCCGACCGCCGTGTGTTAGGCATCATCCGCCCCACGGCCGAGGTCATCGGTTCGCTCACCACCAGTCGCCACGTTGGCGTGCTGGCCACCGAGGGAACCATCAAGAGCGAGAGCTACAATCTTGAAATCCAAAAGCTTTTTCCCGACATCAAGGTCGCCGGCGTGGCCTGCCCCTTCTGGGTGCCCCTTGTAGAGTACAACGAGGCCGACTCGCCCGGTGCCGACTATTTTGTGAAGAAGCGCATCGACCAGCTCATGCGCCTCGACCCGCAGATTGATGCCGTCATCTTGGGCTGCACCCACTATCCGCTGCTCATGCCCAAGATTCTGAAGTACATGCCTGCCGGCGTGCGCATTGTGCCGCAGAGCGAGTATGTGGCCGAGTCGCTACAACACTATTTCGAGCGCCATCCCCAGATGGAACAGCGCTGCTCGCGTGGTGCCCGTGTGCACTATCTCACCACCGAAAATCCCGATAAGTTTAAGGAGTCGGCCCAAATTTTCCTGCACGAGCCGGTAGATGTGGAAAACATCACCTTAGGCTAAGCATTGTCTTATTTGAACGTCATGGTACCAACGTCCTGCAGCGACATGAGGCTGTTGGGCGTCTTGACGTTCTCGAACGTGATGTTCTCGATGGGACGCTCGGGCAAGCCTTGGGCTTGGACGAACATGCCGCACTGGTCTATCTGAATGTCCTTGAAGTGGATGTCGTGGTAGTAGGGCGTTAGGGCGTTGATGGCAGGAGCCGGATGACGGCTGGCGGCTGCCCCTACATGAGCGGCAGAGCCAAGCATGTCGAACTGTATGGCATACTGCTGTACGCGCTTCATGTGTATGCGCTCGAAGAAGAGGTTCTTGCCGCCGCCACCGCGCGGACGACGCGTCTTGAAGTAGAGGCCGCGCTTGGCACCCTCGACCATCAGGTCGCAGGTGTAGACGTTTTCGATGCCGGCGGCCGTCTCGCTGCCAAAGGTCATGGCGCCTACGCCGCGCTTGGCCAGACAGTTGCGCACCACGACGTTGCGCGTGGGTCGGTTGCGGCGCACGCCGTCCATGCCGCGGCCCGACTTGATGGTGAAGCAGTCGTCGCCGCAGTCGAGCGTGGTGTATTCGATGAGTGCATTCTCCGACGAGTCGATGTCGATGCCGTCGGTGCGGACCTGTCCGTGGCTGTTGACGGTGCAGCCGCGAATGATGATGTTCTCGCAGTAGCAGGGCACGATGTTCCAGAAGAGCGACTTCTCGAGCGTGACGCCCTCGATGAGCACGTTTTTGGAGTTCATGGGGCCTATGAACACGGGCAGGCACACCTGGCCGCCGTTGCTGCCGTCGAAGACGCGCTCTTCGAGCGTCATGTCCTGCAGCTTCTCGCTCACGCCGCCCATGGCGTGCTGCATGATTTCGCAGTCGCGTGGCGGTGCCACGAGCTTGCCCTCGCCGGTGATGCCTATGTTCTCGGCGCCGTCGGCATAAATCATGGCACCGAGCGACATGACGTCGACGCCCTCGTTGCGGCAGAACACCACGGGCAGATAGTCTTTAATCTGGCCGCTGAAGTGCAGTTCGGCATCGCGCTCCAGGCGCAGGTTGATGCCGCTGCGCAGGGTCAGTCGGCCGGTGAGCCACTTGCCGGCCGGCACCACAACGGTGCCGCCGCCCTTCTTGGCCAGTCGGTCGATGGCTTTCTGTATGGCAGCTGTGGCGAGCTTGCCGGGCTTGGCACCAGCCTTGTCGATGCGCACCGTGCGGTCGGCAAACAGTGGACGTTGCAGTTGGGGCATGTCGAACGGAGCCTCGATGGGCGCAATGTCTTGTGGTACTGGCATCTGAGCCATCAGGCCGATGCTGCCGATGCCTATGAGCAGGGCAAGGAGTGCTAAGCGTTTCATTGAAATTGAACTTCTGTGTTAATAGTGAAAGTCTTGTTGTTGTATGTGAAGGTAATGATGGCCCAAGGCATGGAACCTATTTGGAAGTGGGCGCTAAAGGGCAAAATGTTCTGTCCTGGCTGCTGCGCCTGATTGCGGCCGAAGCCGGAATTCATCACCGCGGAGATGTTATACCTGGTGGGCTGCAGCACCTCGTTGAGGCCGTGGTACTCCGTGGTGCCTTCCTGCGTGCCGTTGGTGAAGACGATGTCGGTCAGCGTGATGACGTCGTCGTACCAATTGGTGATATCTGTATGTGAGAAGAATAAAACATTGCCATCAGAGGAAGTCGGGCCAGCACTTAAGGTCAAGATGGTGCTGGGGTCAACGACTTGCACATAGAAGGTGCCTCGAACGTGCCCATCTGCTGTGATGATTGCTCTGCCGGTCGACAAACCCGTGGCGCGGCCTTCTTGGTCGACTGTGGCCACCTCGGGATTATTGCTATACCACCTGGATTGGTCACCCCCGTAGTTTGGGAGCTGAAGTGTTCTGGTTCCTCCAGACAGCAGTTGCATCGCTATACTGACTTGTTCCTGCGATGCATAGCTGTTTGGGTTGTCAGGGTTGCTCCCGGGATTGTTAGGATTATCGGGGTTGCTTCCAGGATTGTTTGGGTTGTCAGGGTTGCTCCCGGGATTGTTAGGATTATCGGGGTTGCTTCCAGGATTGTTTGGGTCATCAGGGTTGCTCCCGGGATTGTTAGGATTATCGGGGGTGCTTCCAGGATTGTTTGGGTCATCAGGGTTGCTCCCGGGATTGTTTGGGTCGTCGGGGTTGCTCCCGGGCTTCTTGCCGCCGTCGGCCCACCACGAGGGGTCGGGGTCTTCTTCATCGTCGCCACAGGCAGAGAGCGTCGTTGTGAGCGTAGCTGCGCAGAAGAGTGCAGCAATGAGGTAGAGCATGTTTTTTGTTTTCATATAGCGTAAGATTTTTTTAGTTGAGTAATCGTTTGGAGAAATAGCGCACGGGATACCACACCGAGAGGAAGCCCACGACGAGCACCGTCAGGAAGACCAGCACCACGTCGGTGGCATGGACGCTCACGGGGTAGGCGTCGACCACGAACGAGCCAGTAGACGAGCCGAGGGCAATGACGCCAAACTGCTGCTGAATCCAGCAGAGCAGCAGGCCCACAACGAGGCCCACGACGGCCCCGATGGCCGAGATGAGTCGGCCTTCGAAGAGGAAGATGCGCGTAATCTGGCTGTCGCTGGCGCCCAGGTTGCGCAGGGTGACCACGTCGTCGCGCTTGTCGATGATGAGCATCGACAGCGACCCGATGATGTTGAAACAGG
>CAMOTK010000140.1 GCA_946625715.1 uncultured Prevotella sp.
AAAACATTCTCGGCCAGCTGGGCAACCGCGTGCAGCATGCCCTGCGCGCCTATACACCGAAGGACCAGAAGGCCGTGAAGACGGCGGCCGACACCTTCCGCGCCAACCCCGACTTCAAGACCGACGAGGCCATCATGAACCTTGAGACGGGCGAAGCCCTCGTGAGCTTCCTCGACGAGAAGGGTGCACCCACGATGGTGGAGCGTGCCAAGATTCTGTTCCCGCTCTCGCAGATTGGCGCCATCACCGAAGGTCAGCGCCTCGACCTCATCAAGCAGAGCAGCGTCTACGGCAAGTACGACACGCCCATCGACCGCGAGAGTGCCTACGAGATGCTCATAAAGGAGCAGGAAGAAGCAGCCAACAGCCAAGAGGCAGAAGCCGACAGCCAAGAGCCAACCGCCAAGAACCAAAAGCCCGGCTTCATGAGCAAGGTCATGCGTGCCGTGCTGACGGCTATCACCTCGACGCTGGCCACCATCCTGGGCACATGGGTGAGCAACAAGGTATCGGGCAAGCAGAGCCGAAGCCGCACATCGGCCAAGGAGCGGGTTGTGAAGAATGCCACCAGCGCCGCCACGCGCACCATCACCAAGGAGCTGACGCGCGACATCTTAGGCAATCTGGTGAAATAATCATAAACACAAAGACCCCCAAAAGTCAAGAAAAGACTTTTGGGGGTCTTTATGCTTAGAAGTCACCCGGCCCGTAGAGTCCGAACTCGGGGTCTTTCTCTGGCTGCCAAGTACGCAGTTTGATGAGCGGTTTCGTAGGTTCGTTGATGTCGACCATGAGCATCAGATAGCCTTTGTCGCCGTAGGTCGACGAATAGTAGTCCTGTTCGATTTGTATGGCATACGACTCGCCGCCTTGTCCCATCTTCATCACATCGTTGCTGGCAAAACGGATGTTGACAAACTCGTTGCGCTCGAAGCAGCGTTTCAGGTTCTTCAGATACTCGTCCTTTGTCTGGCGGTTCTTCTTGATGATGAGATTGCCTTCCTGACTGATGGTCGACTGGTTCTCCACGTTCACCGAGCGAGAAGCCCGATGAATGACTGTGCCAGTAATGATAACGGCATCGTCGTCGAACACCGACTCGATATAGTCGAGACGTTTCAGGGCGTAGGCCGTCTTATAGTTTTCCAGGAAGTTCATGATGGCAAAGCGCGACTGCTGGTCCCACACGCCCTTGTTCAGGATATCGTCTTCGGCCGTTTTGCCCAGTCCGAAGGCGATGTTGTCGATTTTCTGCGTGCCATCGAACGTGAGCACCACGTCTTCCACGAACAGCTTTTTCACGCCCTTGGCAAAGGAGAACGACATGCGCAGGCCGCGCTCCACAACCGAGCCGTTGTCTTCGAAGAAGCGGATGTCTTTCGAATCGAGCACCTTAGCGCGTCCGTACTCCACCAGTTTGCGGAACATGTCCCATCCCTTGTCGGTGAAGCAGTCGCGCACCGACTGGTAGTTCTTCTGCTTGATGGCAGCAACCACACGCTCGACGACCGGCATATAGTTCTTGGCTTCCTTGCCCATAGCCGTTGGCGGCTGCAAGATTTCGATGCTGTTGGTGGTAAACGTGTTGGTAGCCACCACCTCGCCCTTCTTGGGCTTCGGCGTTTTCTCTTTCTTCTGGGGCTCGAGCTTCACGTTGGTGGTAGCCCGACGCATGGGCGTCTTCGTCACGACGTTGAGCACGGCTTCCACCTCGGGATAACTCTTGGCCTCGCCCTTGTACTCATACTCAAACTGCAACTGCACCTGTGCATCGGTGTAGCCCGGTGCCAGTTCCATGATGCCGCAACCGTCCTTGGCACTGTAGATGGCGCTCCAGCTCTGGCCGTCGAAGTAGGTGTAGTCGACACTGCTGACGGGCTTATCTTTATAGGTGATGAGCAGACGCACATCGTTGCCGTCCTGTCCGACGCAGCTGGCCTTCAGCTGACTGAGCGTCTCGTCCATCTTCTCCTTGAGGTAGTTGGTCAGCACATGCTCGCGCCCGTTGCCGTCGCGATAGGTCACCTCGTTAGGATATTGCAGCGACTTGAGCAGCGTGAGTGCCCAGTAGCAGTTGCGCAGCACCACATCGGCCTCGCCTTTCTCCTCAGCACGTTCGGCCGTTTCCACGAGGTCGAGTGCCTTGCGCTTGCGCTGGTCGAACATCTTGTCGAGCTCCGATGCCTTCATCCATCTCACCACATGCGCCTCTGGCCCCTTCTGCAACACTATCTGCTTGGTGTTGGTAAGCGTGGCCTGCGAATAAGTCTGCACGGAGTTCTGAAATTGCGACTGCTCGCTGACGTCGCTGCCCGAACTGTTCACTTCGAGGGTACGCTGTGAGAGGCTCGACACGTTGGTGGCTATCATGCTGATGAGCGTGGCCAGCGCCTGCTTGTCGGCCTCGGCAACAGTGGGTCCCCACCCTTCGCCGTAGATGTATTCCTCACTGTCGCGAATTTCCTCCCAGGCCTGGGCAAACGCTCCCAGCGACAGCAGCAGGAAGGCACAAGTTGCAAAGATACGGTTCATACTATAATCGTTTTTCTTTCTTCCATACAAGTGTTTACGGGTTCTCTTGTGCCGTTGCCGTCACGGTCACTACATTAGGACTGTAGACTACCCCCGACTTGGTACGGACGTAGGCACGGACGTAGTAGGTGCCTGGCTGCAGGTTTTCCATGAAGCCCCACAATTCGCCAGAGCCACCGCGGTTGATTATTTCGGCCAGTTGCTGCTGGTCGAACGCACTTCTCCGCTCGCTGTTGTCAAGGGCAGGCGACTGGTTGCGCTGGCTGTACACAAGGCCATAGTCCTCAACGTCGGCCGTCATGCCACTCACCATGAAGACCATTTCAGCAAAGTTGTTTTGGGAATGCATGAGTTCAAAATGCTGTATGACCGGTTGACTATTGACAGAGTCCCTGCTCGTGGTATAAGTACCTTGCTGTACCAGCACGTCGAACTGCTTGGGGTTCTGGTTGCCGGCAACAAAGACGATGAGCGACATGCGCTCGCGTTCGGTGCTCTGGTTGGGTTCGCACCTAACACGAATCTCGCCGTTGCCCACGCCCTGCGCAGGCTCTATCCACAGCCACGACTGTGCTGAAGAGGGCACGAAGGCTCTCCAGGCGGCGTTGCTCTCTACGTAGAGCATCTGCTCGCCGCCCCCACCGCTCATGTTGAGCTCGCTGGTATTGACATGGAGGTAGACATCGTCGCTGCTCATGCCGTTCTGCTTGACCACGACCTCGGCCGTGCTGGTGCCATAGTTGATGTTGAACGACGTGGAGCGCCCAACGTCGGTAGTGGCGGGGTCGACCGACACGTTGACGCTCTGTGCACCGGTGCCACCCGTGAGCTTGTCGATATGGAGCCAGTCGATGCCTGCCGGCGTCACGATGTTCCATCCGTCATTGCTGTTGATGGTGAGCAGCTGTGCACCAAGCGGATTGGCGGCAAACGACATGGTCTTCTGCGAGATATTGATGGTGGGGTCGCCACTCTTCTGCCTTACGGCAATTTTCTGCTGCAGACCGCCGTCGGTGGTGAGCATGATGGTGTCCAGACGGTCGTAGATGGCCGTGTTCTGGTCCGACTGTATCACGAGTGTGCCGTCGCCGTTGCCGGCAGCGGGCTGCACGATGAGGGCGTCCCAGGGATTGTTGGCATCTTGTATGAGCGACATCTTCCATGCGCAGTTGGCTCTTATTTTCACGTCTTTGGTCATATCGCCCGAGGCCATAACGATGCTGCTGCCCTCTTCCACCAGGATAACTTCCTTGGCTGGCTTGGCAGCCAGTTCCTCGTCCGACTTACATCCCGTGAGGCCAGCCGTAAGTGCTGCGACGGCCACTATTGCAAATATATGTCTTGTTTTCATATCGTCAGTCTATATTTATAATTAATAAGGTGTAGGTTAGAAGTTGAATATGGCACCCATAGTCACACCGAAGCCGCCAGCCGAGAAATTGCTGTTGTCTGAGATGCGCTCGAAGTTCTTGTCCTTCTGCAGGGCCACAAGATATTCGGGATTGACGAACACGTAGAGACGCTGTATGGGGGCAAACATCAGCTTGGCACCGATGCTCAGGCAGTTGGCAATGGCGCCGTTGCCATAGAGATTGGTACCGTTTTTCACCTTGCCCGAGAGGCGCTCGATGGCGTAGCCTATCTGCGGTGTCAGGGCCAGACGCTCGGTCAGTTCGAACTGGTAGCCCAGCTTGGCCGCCATGGTCGAGCGCTTATAGGTGCAGGTGCTGAGATAGGTGTCGGTGCCGTCGGTGGTGTACCAGGGCACTTCGCCCGACGAGGCCAGGCCGAAGGTATAGCTCACCTGCAGGTCGTAGTTCTTATAGGTGGCGCCCACGAGCGCGGTGATGCCGCCCAGCTTGCGTGCGGTGTAGCCGAGGCCGAAATAGAACGCCTGCGGCTTGATGTACTTGATGCGTTCGAGGGTAATGGTATCGGCGGTGGTGCGGTTGTGCTTCACCAGATACTCATGGTTCTGAGTGACATAGCCTCGGCGGGCGAAGGTCATCTGGTAGGAGCCGATGGGCATGCTGACCGTTTCGGAGAGGTCGATGGCATGATTGCCATTGTAGGTGGTCATCACGCCACCCGGCCGCGTATAGATGCGCAGCCAGCCGGTGTGGGGCGTCGGGGCGTTGGCCTCAATGGTGTTCTGCTGCTGGGCCACCACGGTAAACGAGGTTTTGGCCGAGTCGCAGTCGGCCTTGCGGGTCTCTACGGTGTAGGTGCCCTCGCGCAGCTGTGTCTTAAACGAGCCGGTGCCCACCTTGCGGTCTTCGAAATAGATGTCGGCATTGTTGGCCACATTGACAGTCACGTCGCCGAAGTGGTCGGACATGTCGCGCATCTCGATGTTCTCCAGGCGTATGCCCTGTGCGTCTTCGGTGGTAATCATGATGGTCTTCTCGCCCTCATAGCGGTCTTTCACGGCGCGTAGGGTGTGGCGCCCGTAGTTCAGATACTTGTGGTTTACGGGCGACTCGCCGCAGTTGGCGCCATCGATGTAGATGGTGGCTCCGGCCATCTCGGATGTGAGGGTCAGGTAGCGGCCGATGCCGATGTCGAGGTACATCTCGTAGGTGCGGCCGCCGTCGACTGTGACTGGATAGGAGTAGTCGCGCAGCACGCCATAGTCCTTGTGCTGGATGGTCAGGCGCTTGGCACGACGGGG
>CAMOTK010000141.1 GCA_946625715.1 uncultured Prevotella sp.
AAGACATTGCTCAACAACGGTGAGGGATGTCTTTTTTTCATATTTGAAACAACTTAATACATCACTGATATGAAAACAAAACTGATTCTCCTCTCGGCCGCTGCCGGCTTGCTGCTGACAACGTCTTGCTCCAGCAAGCTTGGTGCCCTCTCGGCCGACTATTTCAACGTGACACCCAATCCACTCGAAGCCGAAACCGGCGAAGTGCCCGCAACCATCAACGGACTGTTTCCTGAGAAGTACATGAAGAAGAAGGCCGTGGTCACCGTGACGCCCGAACTGCGCTTCAAGACCGACGCCGGCATTCAGTCGGTGCGCGGCACCAGCGCCACCTTCCAGGGCGAAAAGGTGCTGGGCAACGACCAGACCATCTCCTACCTGCTGGGCGGACGCTACTCGATGAAGACCAACTTCAAGTATCAGCCCGAGATGCAGCAGTCGGACCTCTATCTCACTTTCGACGCCAAAATCGGCAAGAAGCAGGTGGAAGTGCCCGACGTGAAGGTGGCTACGGGCGTCATCGCCACCTCTGAGCTCTACAAGCAGACGATGACCACCGCCCAGATGGCCACCGCTCAGGACGCCTTCCAGCGCATCACCGAGCAGAAGCTCGACGCCAACATCAAGTTCCTCATCGGTCAGGCTCAGCTGCGCCAGAGCGAGCTGAAGAACAACTCGGTGCAGGAGTTTGTGCGCCTGCTCAACGATATTGCCAAGGACCAGGAAGGCCTGATGCTCAACAACGTCGAGGTGTCGGCCTATGCTTCGCCCGACGGCGGCTACGACATCAACGAGAAGCTGGCTGCCAAGCGCGAGGACGTGACAGGCAAATACGTGTCTGGCGAGATGAAGAAGGCCAAGGCCGACGGACACATCGACACCAAGTACACCGCCGAGGACTGGGAAGGCTTCCAGGAACTGGTGGCCGCCTCGAACATCCAGGACAAGGACGTCATCCTGCGCGTGCTGTCGATGTATAAGGACCCCGCCGAGCGCGAGGAGCAAATCAGAAACATCAGCCAGGCCTTCCGCGAACTGGCCGACGGCATCCTGCCCCAGCTGCGCCGCGCCCGCATGACCATCAACTATGCCGTGGTGGGCCGCGACGACGAACAGATTGTCAGCCAGATGAAGACCGACGCCTCGAAGCTGAGCCTCGAAGAGATGCTCTACGGCGCCACACTCTACGACGACATCGAAGCACAGGAAGCTGCCTACAAGAAGACCGTGGAGCTTTATCCCAACGATGCCCGCGCCTACAACAACATCGCCATGGCCGAATATGCCCGCGGCAACTACAGCGCCGCACAGGAGTGGCTGGAGAAGGCTCAGAAGGTGAACGCCAGCCTGCCTGAGACCTATGCCAACCTCGGCATGATGGCCCTGAAGAACGGCAACATCGACGCCGCCGAAAACTACATCGGAAAGGCTGGCAATGCCAACGGCATCAACGAAGTGCTGGGCAACCTGCACCTGGCTCAGGGCAAGTATGCACTGGCCGAGCAGGAACTGAGCCACAGCAACTCGAACAGCGCTGCCCTGGCACAGCTCATGAACAAAGACTATGCCGGCGCCGCCAACACGCTGAGCCGCATTAAGGACGGCAACGGCATGACCGACTACCTGAAGGCCCTCGTGGCTGCTCGCACCGGCAAGACTGCCGAGGCTGCCAGCGCCCTGCAGGCGGCCTTCGCCAAGGACGCCTCGCTCCGCCAGTATGCAGCCAAGGACCTTGAGCTGAAAGACATTGCCAAATAAACCGTAATGAAGCAACTCTTCGGATACATCCTCTTCGCCCTGATTGTGGTTTCATGCAGTTCGCCCGACGGTTCCTACCGCCTGGAAGGACGCTTCAGAAACTTCAATCAGGGCGAATTGTATCTATACAACGCCGAGAAAGGCACGAAAGACACCATACAGCTGTTCGACGGGCGCTTTGCCATTGAGCGCAGCATCGAGGACACCGCCGTCTTCGTCATGGTGTTTCCCAACTTCTCCGAACTGCCCATCGTGGCCTACCCGGGGGCGAAAATCAAGATGGAAGGCAACGCCTCGCACCTGAAAGAGACCATCATCGAAGGCACCAAGGAGAACGAGATGCTGACCAACCTGCGACAGAACGCCAACGCGCAAACGCCACCCGAGACGCAGCAGCAGGCCATGGAGATTATCAAGGACGACCCGCTGTCGCCCGTCAGCCGCTATCTGCTGCGCAAATACTTCATCCAGACCGCCCTGCCCGACTACGACCAGGCCCACCAGGTGCTGCAGCTGATGCTGAAGGAGCAGCCCAACAGTGCCGAACTGAAGCGCGAAGAGCGCCTGCTGAAGGGACTGAGGCAAACGGCCAGAAACAAGAAGCTGCCCGCCTTCAAGGCCAAGACCATCGACAACACGGCCGTGAGCAACAGCGCGCTCAAGGGCAAGGCCAACGTGGTCTACATCTGGGCCAACTGGCACTACGAGAGCACCAACATGCAGCGCGAACTACAACGGCTTCGCAAGCAGTACGGCGAACGGCTGGGCCTGCTGGGCATCTGCCTGGAACCGCTGCAGAAAGACTGCCGCAACACCATCGTGCGCGACTCCATCGGCTGGCCCACCGTGTGCGACGGCGAGATGTGGCAGACGGCGCTGGCCGAACAGCTGGGCCTGCAGACGTTGCCCGGCAACATTGTCTGCGACGCCTCGGGCCGCATCGTGGCCAAGAACCTGAGCACGCAAGAGCTGAAAGACCAGCTCGGCAAAATGCTAAAATAACACCAAACGACCCCCTCTACTAAAAACCAAACCTACATGAGACGACTTGTTTTCCTACTTGCATGCTGCACCCTGCTGTGCAACACCAACACCCATGCACGCCAACTGTGGCTGGCGCCAGGCGCCACAGGCAACGGACTAAGCGAAGCCACACCGGCCGGCGACCCGCTCACCACGATAGAAAGCCTCGTAGCCGGCGACACACTCTGGGTGAAGGGCGGACTCTACGACGACATTCCCCTCATGATAAACGTGCGCCACTCGGGCACCCGCCACCACCGTATCTGCGTGTTCGGCTACGGCGACGAGCGCGCCGTCTTCGACTTCAAGAACCAGCCCCACACGGGCGACGACACGGCCGGACAGTTTCGCGGCGTGCTCATGAACCCGAAGGCCGACTACTGGTACTGGCGCGACATAGACTTCACCCATGCTGCCGACAACGGCATGAAGCTTGAAGCCTCCTACTGCGTCATTGAGCGCTGCAACTTCTACCGCAACGGCGACACCGGCCTGCAGCTGGGCTTCGACAAGGACGGCAACGGCGGCAACAACCGCAACCCGAAGTTCCTCTACGGACGCTACAACCAAATCATCAACTGCGACGCTTACTTCAACTACGACGTGCAGAGCAACGGCGGCAACGCCGACGGCTTTGCCAACAAGCTATACCCCGGTCCGGGCAATGAGTGGCACGGCGACCGCTGCTGGGGCAACTCCGACGACGGCTGGGACCTGTACTATGCCGCCTACCCCTGCCTCATTGAGAACTGCTGGGCCATCTGGAACGGCTATCTCGAAGACGGCTCCATAGGCGTCAACGGCAATGGCTTCAAGCAGGGTGGCAACAAGCAGGGCGGCGGCAGCTATGGCGCACACGTGTTTCTCAACGATGTGGCCGCCTACAACCTCTACCACGGCTTCGACCAGAACAACCACAACGAGGGCAACTGGATTATCAACTGCACGGCCTTTGCCAACAAGCAGGTGAACTTCCGCTTCAACTGCGACGTGGAGATGCTGGGGGGCACCGTGTTCCACCTGCGCAACTGTCTGGGCTTCCGCCCGGGCGAGGCCAACCACCGCTTCGGCGACATGTGGCCCGACTCGAAGGCTACCAATTGGCAGGACCTTATGGGCCTGTCGCCACAATACAACATGGGCAAGGGCACCAACCCCGATACCGGCCAGGAATACAAGCGCCTCTCGGCCAAAGACTGGCCCGACATGGACGGCGAGTTCGAGGACATTACGCTCGAGACGGCACTCTCGGCCCGTCAGCCCAACGGCGAATTGCCCCTGCGCTTCGCCCGTCTGAAGGCCGGCAGCGTGTTTGTTGACAAAGGTGTGGAAATCAAGGACCTCAAGTGCGAGGACATCTTCCAGGAACAATACAAACTGGCCGGCAAGTGGCTCGACGACTATTCGACCACCGTCACACTGCCCTACGCCGGCGCAGCACCCGACTACGGGGCCTACGAGCAGGGCATGGAGCGCCCGCCCTTCCAGTTGGCCACGCTGCCCGTGAACGACGGCACGCTCTTCGACCCCGACGAATACTACACCCACGACGGCAAAGTCTACCAGAAGCGCCTGCTCATAGACGACTATCTCTTCCAGGACACGCAGTTGCCCCAGACCATAGCACAGTGGCTCACCGACCAGTCGGCCGCCAACAAGCTGCTGCCCACCTACTACGGCAAGAACGGCACCTATCCGAAGAAGACCGGCGCCCTCTACGGCGGTGCCACGCAGGGCGCACTCATGCTGGCCCGCAGCGGCGGCTACGTGGAGTTCAGCGTGCCCAGCCTCAGCCAGATGCACAGCTTCCTCTACGGCGGCGGCAAGAACAGCCAAGTGAAGGTGCAGTGGAAACAGCAGGGCGAAGCCAACTGGCACGACGGCGAGACCTTCGGCTTCGACCAACGCGTGTTCACGGCCGACTTTGTGGCCTACGGCGTGCCCGTATCGGTCGACCCCATCGTGGTGCGCATCAGTTCTACGGGCTCGAACGACGTCTACATGACCTCGCTCACGCTCAACGGCTTTGAAGCGGCCGACCCGCAGGCCGTCGACGCCATCAGCAGCGCAAAGACGCCTGCCGCCGACTGGTTCTTCACCCAGAACGGCGTCATCGTCTACGGCGACATGGCCGCCATCCACGTCTACGACCTCAACGGTCGCCAGGTGGCCCAGTCGCAGCTGTCGCAGTTCTGCAACCTCTCGGGCCTCGACAGCGGCCTCTATGTGGTGAAGGCCACGGCCAAGGATGGCACAGAAAGTTCCATAAAGTTTTTGAGAAAATAAATAGCACCAAGCGCCCCCCGCTTTTGTTGCCCTTTCCCCTCAATTTTGTCAAGAAAAACTGCCAAAATTTAACACTTCCGGACCGAGCATTCTAGAAA
>CAMOTK010000142.1 GCA_946625715.1 uncultured Prevotella sp.
TGGACGCGAGGAAGCCTTTGGTTGAAAATACGCGAAATATGAGAAGCCTTTTGTCGGTTTTTTTGACTGCCTAAGACTGGTGGGCTCTTGAAGGAATTTGGCCAAAAGCTTGATTTCTCATTTTTATTTATGTATCTTTGCATCCAGAAACCATCAAACCGAAAAAGCTTATGCACGTATTAGACAAGTTTCAGTACTGCCCCGTCTGCGGCAGCCACGCGTTCGACATCCACAACGAGAAGAGCAAGCAGTGTCGCGCGTGCGGGTTCATATATTATCTAAATCCGCTCTCGGCCACCGCCGCCTTCATCCTCGACAGCCAGGGCCGGCTGCTCGTGGCCCGGCGCGGCAAGGAGCCCGCCAAGGGCACGCTCGACCTGCCCGGCGGCTTCGTCGACATGTATGAGACGGGCGAAGCGGGCATCCTGCGCGAGATTCGCGAGGAGACGGGCCTCGAACTACAGGCGCCCCGCTACCTCTTCTCCATACCCAACCGCTACCGCTACTCGGACATGACGCTCCACACGCTCGACATGTTCTACTGTCTGCAACTGCCCGACAGTCCTGCCGTCAGGGCTGCCGACGACGTCGCCGACCTCTTCTGGCTGCCGCTGGAGCAGGTCTGCCCGGAGGATTTCGGGCTCCAGAGCATCAGTCAGGCAGTGGCCCGTTTTCTGTCTGAATCGTTAAGAAAATAAAATTTCTACTATATTAATAAGGTGAAAGCAAACTTTTTGCGTACTTTTGCAGCCCAAAAGCAAAAAAACAGATTGTTATGCAGAAGAATTTAGTAATCGTGGAGTCGCCTGCAAAGGCTAAAACCATCGAGAAGTTTCTGGGAAAAGACTTCAAAGTGATGTCGAGCTACGGCCACATCCGCGACTTGAAAAAGAAGGAGTTGAGCATCGACGACACCACCATGGTGCCCGAATATGAAATCCCCGAAGAGAAGCAAAAGGTGGTGAGCGAACTGCGCTCGAACGCCAAGAAGGCCGAGAAGGTCTGGCTCGCATCCGATGAGGACCGCGAGGGAGAGGCCATCTCGTGGCACCTGTGCGAGGTGCTGGGACTCGACGAGAAGAAGACGAACCGCATCGTGTTCCACGAAATCACCAAGCCGGCCATTCTCGAAGCCATCGAGCATCCGCGCCGACTCGACATGAACCTCGTCAACGCGCAGCAGGCTCGCCGCGTGCTCGACCGCCTGGTGGGCTTCAAGCTCTCGCCCGTGCTGTGGCGCAAGGTGAAGCCCGCGCTCTCGGCCGGTCGCGTGCAGAGTGTGGCCGTGCGCCTCATCGTGGAGCGCGAGCGCGAGATTCAGGCCTTCAAGAGCGAGGGCTACTACGTGGTCAACGGCATCTTCGCCATCCAGAACCCCGACGGGTCGGCCTCTGAGGTGAAAGCCACGCTGAGCACGCGCTTCAAGACCCACGCCGAGGTGGAGCAGTTCCTCGAGCAGTGCAAGGACGCCACCTTCCACATTGAAAGCATACAGAAGAAGCCCACCAAGCGCACACCGGCGCCCCCCTTCACCACCTCGACGCTGCAGCAGGAAGCCGCACGCAAGCTCGGCTTCACCGTCAGCCAGACCATGATGGTGGCTCAGCACCTCTACGAGCACGGACGCATCACCTACATGCGTACCGACTCGGTCAACCTGTCAAGCCTCTGCGTCAATGCGTCGAAAGACGAAATCAAGACCCTCTACGGCGAGCAGTACAGCAAGCCCCGCCAGTATCACACCAGCTCGAAAGGCGCACAGGAAGCCCACGAGGCCATTCGCCCCACCTACATGGACCAGCAGACCATCGAGGGCACCGCACAGGAGAAGAAGCTCTACGACCTGATTTGGAAGCGCACCATCGCCAGCCAGATGGCCGATGCCGAAATAGAGAAGACTACGGTGGAGATAAAAATGGAAAGCGGAGAAACCTTCGTCGCCACCGGCGAAGTGGTGAAGTTCGACGGTTTCATCAAGGTCTACCACGAATCGCTGGGCGACGACGAGCAGAACGACGAGGATATGGCTCGCGTGCTGCCACCCATGGTGAAGGGACAGGAGCTCACCCGGCGCGAGATTCTCGCCACCGAGCGCTTCACACAGGGACCTCAGCGCTACACCGAAGCCTCGCTCGTGCACAAGCTCGAGGAACTGGGCATCGGACGACCCTCTACCTACGCTCCCACCATCTCCACCATTCAGCAGCGCGAGTATGTGGCCAAGGGCGACAAGAAGGGCGAGGAGCGCACCTACACCGTCGACTCGCTCAAGGGCAAGCAGGTGACGCAGAAGCAGCGCAAGGAACTGGTGGGCTCGGAGAAGGGCAAGCTCATGCCTACCGACATCGGCATCGTGGTCAACGACTTCCTGCTGAAGCACTTCCCCACCATCATGGACTATAACTTCACCGCCAAGGTCGAGCAGGACTTCGACCGCATTGCCGAAGGCAACGAGGCCTGGACGGCCATGCTCAAGGACTTCAACAAGGACTTCGAGCCCACCGTCGAGAAGACCATGAACGCCCGCTCGGAACATAAGGCCGGCGAGCGACAGCTGGGCAAGGACCCCAAGACCGGACGACCCGTGTTCGTCAAGATTGGACGCTTCGGACCCGTCGTACAGATTGGCGAAGCCGACGACGTCGAGAAGCCGCTCTTCGCACAGATTCCCAAAGAGCTCAGCATCGAGACCATCTCGCTCGACCAGGCCCTCGAACTCTTCAAGCTGCCCCGCACGCTGGGCGACTTCGAAGGCAAGGAGGTTGTCATCGGCACCGGACGCTTCGGCCCCTACGTGCTCCACAACAAGAAGTACACCTCGCTGCCGAAGGATGCCGACCCCATGACCATCACACTCGACGAGGCCGTCAGCCTCATCCAGGAAAAGCGCCAGGCCGACGTGAAGAAGCACCTGAAGCTCTTCCCCGAAGAGCCCAAGCTCGAAGTGCGCGCCGGACGCTACGGCCCCTACCTCTCCTACGACGGCAAGAACTATCGTCTGCCCAAAAACCTGCACGACAAGGTGGCTGAGCTGACGCTCGAAGAATGTATGAAATATATTAAGAAATAAGGTGAAGCGCATCATTCTCATAGGCTACATGGGTGCCGGGAAAACCACGGTGGGCAAGGCCCTCTCAAAGGCGCTCGACATTCCCTTCTACGACCTCGACTGGTACATCGAGAGTAGGCGGCGCAAAACCGTAGCCCAGCTCTTCGCCGAACTGGGCGAGGAGGGCTTTCGGAAGATTGAGTACAACATGCTCCACGAGGTGGCCGAGTTTGAAGACGTCATCATCAGTTGTGGCGGCGGCACACCCTGCTTCTTCGACAACATGGACTACCTGAACCAGCAGGGACAGGTGGTCTGGCTGAAGGCCACGCCCGAAGTGCTCTACAAGCACCTGCTCATGGGCAAGGGCGACCGGCCGCTGCTGCGCGGCAAATCGCCCGAAGAGCTCATTGCCTACATCACCGAGCACCTCAGAGAGCGCGAACCCTTCTACGCCAAAGCACGCTACACCATCGACGTCAGCCTCATGGACGACTATGAGAAAATCAACCTCACGGTAGACCGGCTAAAGGAGATGCTGCAGGTCTAAAGAAGAAAAAATTGCACCCCATATATTCACTTCTACACGAGCATTTAAATGAAAAAATGGACCATTGACGACGCCCGCGAGTTGTATAACATCAACGGCTGGGGCACCAGTTACTTCGGTATCAACGACAAGGGTAACGTCTTCGTGACCCCCTGCAAGGACGACGCGCAGATAGACCTGCGCGAGGTGATGGACGAGCTGGCGCTGCGCGACGTCACGCCGCCGGTGCTGCTGCGATTCCCCGACATTCTCGACAGCCGCATCGAGAAAACGTGGAGCTGCTTCAAAAAGGCGGCCAAGGAGTACGACTACAAGGCCGAAAACTACGTGGTCTACCCCATCAAGGTCAACCAGATGCAGCCCGTGGTCGAGGAGATTATCAGCCACGGACGCAAGTTCAACCTCGGACTGGAAGCCGGCTCGAAGCCCGAACTACACGCCGTCATTGCCATGCAGTGCCAGAGCGACTCTATCATCGTCTGCAACGGCTATAAGGACCAGTCGTACATCGAACTGGCCCTGCTCGCCCAGAAGATGGGCAAGCACATCTTCATCGTCGTCGAGAAGATGAACGAGCTGGAGATTATTGCCCGTGTGGCCAAGAAGCTCAACGTGCGGCCCAACATCGGCATCCGCATCAAACTGGCCAGCAGCGGCGCTGGCAAGTGGGAAGAGAGCGGCGGCGACGCCTCGAAGTTCGGACTGACCAGTGCCGAACTGCTCGAAGCCCTCGACATGCTCGACAAGAAGGACATGCGCGACTGTCTGCGACTCATCCACTTCCACATCGGCAGCCAGATTACCAAGATTCGACGCATACAGACCGCGCTGCGCGAAGCCTCGCAGTTCTATATCCAACTGCATAAAATGGGCTACAACGTCGATTTCGTCGACTGCGGCGGCGGACTGGGCGTCGACTACGACGGCACGCGCTCGCCCTCGTCGGAGAGCTCCGTCAACTATAGCATTCAGGAGTATGTCAACGACTGTATCTACACGTTTGTCGATGCAGCCAACAAAAACGACCTGCCCCACCCCAACATCATCACCGAAAGCGGACGCTCGCTGGCCGCACACCACTCTGTGCTCGTCATCGACGTGCTCGAGACGGCCTCGCTGCCCGAGATGCCCGAGGAGTTCGAGCCCGATGAGAACTCGCACCAGCTGGTAAAGGACCTCTACGACATCTGGGACAACCTCTCGGCACGCAACGTGCTCGAGGATTGGCACGACGCCGAACAAATCCGCGAAGAGGTGCTCGACCTCTTCAGCCACGGCATCGTCGACCTGAAGACGCGCGCCGAGATTGAAGCCATGTACTGGAGCGTGTGCCACGAGATTCATGCGCTCTCGAAGACGCTCAAGCATATTCCCGAAGAGCTCATGAACATCGACAAACTGCTGGCCGACAAGTACTTCTGCAACTTCTCGCTCTTCCAGAGCCTCAGCGACT
>CAMOTK010000143.1 GCA_946625715.1 uncultured Prevotella sp.
GGTGGCTCGCCTGCTCAAGCAACAGGGCTGGACAGTGGGCGTGGCTGCACGCCGTGTGGAACTTCTGACGGAGTTTGAGGCTTCGGCACAAATCGATGTCACCAGCGAAGATGCTGGCCAGAAGTTGCGCCAACTGATAGAAAAGACTGGGGGCATGGACCTTTATTTCCATGCTTCAGGCATCGGTCACCAGAACCGCACGCTTGAAGCCGACATTGAGCTAAGCACCATCAAAACCAACGCCCTGGGTTTTACGCGCATGGTAGGCGAGGCCTACCGCTATTTTGCCGAACAGGGGCATGGCCACATTGCTGCCATCTCGTCGATTGCCGGTACTAAAGGTCTCGGACCGGCACCTGCCTATTCGGCCACAAAGGCCCTGCAGAACGTCTACCTTCAGGCGTTGGAGCAGCAAGCGCACCAGCGCGGACTCGACATTGCAATTACTGACATCCGACCGGGCTTTGTCGATACCGCCCTCTTGGCCGGCGATTTCCGCTATCCGCTGATGCTGAAGCCAGAGCGCGTGGCCCGCGAGATTGTGGCGTCTATCAACCGAAAGCGCCACATCCGTGTCATCGACTGGAAATATCGTATTCTGACGCCGCTTTGGCGCAGCCTGCCCCGCTGGGTGTGGCGCAGACTGCGCATATAGCAGTCGTCAGATGTCTTGTTTCAACTGCTCAATCATCTCGTCGATTTTGGCCAGCTCGCGCGGAATACGAATGTTCTGCGGACAGTGAGGTTCGCACTGCCCACATTGTATGCAGTGGTCGGGCTGGCGGTCGCGCGGTATGGTGCGGTCCAAACTGATGAGATACTTGCGGCGGTTTTTCCTGTAGTCGGCATTGCCCGCGTTGTTGGGCAGTGACCCCTCGTTCTTACATTTATTATAATGTACGAAGATGCCTGGAATGTCGATGCCGTACGGGCAGGGCATGCAGTACTTGCAGTCGTTGCAGGGAATGTTTTCCAAACCTAAGATTTTCTCGGCTACCACCTTGTGCAGATACTCCTGTTCGGCCGCGGTCAGCGGTTTCAACGGACAGTACGACAGCAGATTGTCCTTCAGGTGTTCCATGTAGGTCATGCCCGAGAGCACGGTAAGCACCCCTTCGGGTGTGCCGGCATAGCGGAAAGCCCATGAAGCCACGGAGCGCTCAGGGTCGCGCTGTTTCAGTTCCGTCATCAGGTATTGAGGCAAGTTGGCCAGTCGGCCGCCTAAGAGTGGTTCCATGATGACCGAGGGAATGCCGCGCTTCTGCAGTTCGGCATAGAGATAGCGGGCATCGGTGTTGCGCGAGTTGATTTCGTCGGCATAGTCCCAGTCTAAGTAGTTCAGTTCTATCTGCACGAAGTCCCAGTGGTACTTGTCATGCTGTGAGAGCAGCCAGTCGAACACTTTCACGTCACCGTGGTAGGAGAAGCCCAGGTTGCGTATGCGTCCGGCTTCGCGTTCCTTCATGAGAAAGTCTATCATGCCGTTGTCTATGTAGCGCTGCTTGAACTGCTCCATGCCACCGCCGCCCACGCTGTGCAGCAGGTAGTAGTCTATGTAGTCGACCTGCAGTTCCTTCATCGAGTTGTGGTACATCTCAATGCTGGCTTCGCGGCTCCACGTTGCAGGATTGAAGTTCGACAGTTTCGTGGCCACGAAGAAGTCGGTGCGCTTGTGGCGCTTCAGGGCAATGCCCGTGCAGCGCTCGGAGAGTCCTTTACAATAGGCTGGGCTGGTGTCGAAGTAGTTCAGCCCGTGCTCAATGGCATAGTCCACCTGTCGGTTGACCATTTCCTGGTCGTACTCTTCGTCGTTGTCGACCTTTGTCGGCAGGCGCATCATGCCGTAGCCCAAGAGCGACACCTTGTCGCCAGTGCTTGGGTTGGTGCGATAGGTCATCTTGCCTGTGGGTGGCTCTACCTGTTTTTTGTATTCCTCAGTGGCCTTTTGCTTTTCTTTCTTGCCCGTGCAGGCTGCCAGCGTGGCAGCTGCGCCCGCTCCAAAGAGCTTGAGAAATGAACGTCTGTTTATTATGTGTTCCATATAGATATCGTAAATCGTAAATACTTAAATATTATGGTGTACTTCATGACCCTCGACATAGATGGCCGAGAAGGGGCGCGAGGGGCACACATATTCGCAGGCACCACAGCCGATGCAAGCCTGCTCGTTGATAGCGGGCACGTAGGGCGACTCCTCGTCGTTCTCGTCGAGTGGCACCATCTCGATGGCTCCCGTAGGACAGTGGCGGGCACAGTTGCCGCACTCTACACCATCGGTCAGGGGCACGCAGTTCTTCTTAATCCACACGGCATGGCCAATTTGTATGCTCGATTTCTCAACATCGTCGAGCGGACGTATAGCGCCGGCCGGACACACATCGGAGCAGCGCGTGCACTCCGGGCGGCAGAAACCGCGTTCGTAGCTCATCACCGGCTGCATGAGATGCATCAGGTCGGAAGAGGGACGCAGTACACCGTTGGGACATTCGCTCACGCAAAGCTGACAGCCCGTGCACCGCTGCGCCATGTTGGCAGCCGAGAGCGAACCCGGAGGTGTGAGCGGTGTCTGTCGGGTGGGGGCCACTTTCTCTTCAATCTCGGCCATGCCGCCGTCTACCTTCTTCTTCTCCTGCGCCATGGCAGCGGTAGTAGCCAGTGCTGTGGCCAGCAGGAACGAGCGTTTCGTGGGGTCGATGGTCTCCTGAGTGTCGGGCGTGGTTTGGGAAGGTTGCTTGCTCAGCGTCTTCTTGAAACCGAAAGAATAGCTCAGTGCGCCGAACTTACAACTCTCCAGACAGTCGCCGCAAACCACACACCGACTGTAGTCTACGCTGTGGGTCTTAAAGTCGATGCAAGCCGCCTTACAGTTCTTTGAGCAAAGCGAGCACGACCGGCACTTGTCGCTGTCGAAGCGAATCTTCAGCCATGAGAAGCGGGCGATGAAGCTCAGCACCGTGCCCACGGGACAGATGGTGTTGCAATAGGTGCGGCCGCCACGCCACGCCAGTACGAAAAGCACCACCAGTGTCAGGGCGGCAATGACGAATACCGGCAACGAGCGCATCCACACGTCTACCGAATAGAACGCATAGCTGTCGGCCCGTTCGGCCAAGGCTGCCAGCAAGTTGTTGCCCAACTGGTAGACGGGCTGCAAAAGCATCGTGGCCATGCGGCCGAAGGCAGAGTAGGGGGCCAGCAGTTGTACTACCACACTACCGCCTAAAAACAGTGCGGCCAAAAAGACGACCGCAACGGGATAGCGCAACCAGCGCACTTCCTTCGAATAGCTGTAGCGGTTCTTCTTGGCCTTGCGTCCGAACCAGGCAAAGATGTCCTGCACGATGCCTAACGGGCAGATAACGGAGCAGTAGATGCGTCCGAAGATGAGCGTGAGCACCGCAAGGGCTACGACAACAACGACGTTCAGCGCCAGCGCAGCCTCTAAGGCCTGCACTTTTGCAAGCCAGCCCAGCCAGTGGTGGAGCGTGCCGGTGAAGTCGAGAAACAGC
This sequence comes from uncultured Prevotella sp., assembly GCA_946625715.1. GTDB lineage: Bacteria > Bacteroidota > Bacteroidia > Bacteroidales > Bacteroidaceae > Prevotella. The sequence continues at coordinate 3,510 of CAMOTK010000143.1, forward strand.
AACGTCAGTCCTACGAAGAAGATGGTTGCCAGCGTAATTCTGATTTTCCTTAGCATATTAAGTTAAGTATTTGTTAGTTTCACAATCCAGATGCTGCCCTCGTAGAGCAGCCAGATGGGGAGCGACACCACCAGGAGCGTAAACACGTCGGTGGTGGGCGTCACGATAGCCGCCACAATGAGAATCACGACCACCGCGTGGCGTCGGTATTGTCGCATCATGTTGCCGCTGATGAGGCCCATGCGTCCGAGTACGGCACAGACCACCGGTAGTTCGAACACCACGCCCATGACCAGACTCATCGAGATGAGCGTGTCGATATAGCTTTGCAGCGTGAGCATGTTGCTCACGTCGGGGCTTACCTGATAGGTGCCTAAGAAGCGTACGGTGAGTGGAAAGATGAGCAGATAGTTGAGTACCGTGCCCACCATGAACATCAGGTAGGCTGCCCCCACTATCCACACGGCTGCTTGGCGCTCGTTCTGATAGAGCCCGGGCGAGACGAAGCGAAACAGTTCATATAATATATAAGGTGAAGCGCCCAACAGTCCGACATACAGTGCCACGCGCATGTGGGTCATGAACTGCTCGGTAAGCCCCGTGTTCATGAGCGACACGCAGAACGGCTCGACGCCCAACCAGCGGTAGACAAAGAAGTCGCTCGAGCGCGGTGCCAATACAACGCTGAAGAGCATGTCTTTCAGGCAGAACGCTACCACGCCAAGCACGGCCATCACCGCCAGCGAGCGCAACAGACAAGCGCGCAGTTCGTCCAGATGGTCCCAGAAGGTCTGCACCGTCGCAGGACGTTCAGCTGTCGGCTTTTGGCTCATTAGCGTCTTTCACTTCGTCGTCGATTTCTTTCATGCCCTGCTTAAAGCTTTTCACGCCTTTGCCCAGTCCGCGCATCAGTTCGGGAATTTTCTTGCCGCCAAAGAGCAGCAGCACGATGAAGGCAATGATTAGTATTTCTTGTAGTCCAAGTCCAAACATAATTGTTTTGTGGTTAATCGATTAATCGTTGCAAACTTACAAAAAAAAGTTGAAATGTCCAAACAATTGCCGCTAAAAGCGCCGATTGTAAGCAAAATTGCAAAAAATCTTTCAAAATATTTGCGTATTATGAAGAATTGTTATACTTTTGCAAGCGTTAAACCAAAAAGAGACAATAGCAATGACGAAGCTCAACGCATACTATTACTTCTATTTTTACTTTACAAGCAATTGTGAAGCGGGAAGTCGTGCGTAAGTTTTTCGGCATAGAGAAATAAAGAAAACAACAAGGTCCCGCTTCACTGAGGTGAAAGCGGGATTTGTTTTAATAAAGACAATATGAAACGAATAGCCATACAGGGCGAGATCGGAAGTTTCCACGACATAGCCGCCCACCAGTATTTCAAGGACGACCAGTTGCAGCTCATCTGTTGTCCGACGTTCGAGAAGGTCTACGAGGCCGTCAAGCAAGACCCGACGGTCATCGCTATGGCCGCCATCGAGAACACCATTGCCGGTTCGCTGCTCCACAACTACGAACTGCTGCGCG
>CAMOTK010000144.1 GCA_946625715.1 uncultured Prevotella sp.
TTCTCGTACCCAGAGCCGGGGTCGAACCGGCACGGGTTGCCCCACTGGTGTTTGAGACCAGCGCGTCTACCGATTCCGCCATCTGGGCTTCAAATGCGGGTGCAAAGATACGTATAATTTTTGAAACCTGCAAAAGAATCTGATAAAAAACTTGAAAATCTTTGCTTGTGTCAGAATTATTTCGTATCTTTACACCCACTAACCAACTATAATCTATTGTATGGAAAAAAGCTTGCACAAGTATTGTGTGATTCTTGCGGGCGGCCGCGGTCGCAGACTTTGGCCAGTAAGCCGTCGCAGTGTACCTAAGCAGTTTGTCGATTTCTTTGGAACGGGCCGCACGCAGTTGCAGGCCACCTACGACCGTATGTTGAAGCTGATGCCTACCGACCACATCTATGTGTGTACCTGTCAGGAGTACTTCGATATGACGAAAGCGCAGCTGCCCGATGTCCCTGTGCAGAATATCATGCTCGAACCTATCCACCGCAACACGGCGCCGAGCGTGGCGTGGGCGGCCATGCGCATCCATCATGTAGATGCCGAGGCTAACATGATTGTGGTGCCGTCGGACCAGATGGTGCTCAACGAGGCCGAGTTTGCCCGCAGCGCCGAGATTGGTTTCAGCTACGTGAGCGAGAACAATGTGGTGGTGGTGATGGGCGTAAGGCCTACGCGCCCTGAGCCTGGCTATGGCTATATCCAGATAGGCGACCTGAGCTGCAAGCCCGAGGTCTATGCCGTGAAGTCGTTTACGGAGAAGCCCGACCGCCAGTTTGCCCAGATGTTTATGGAGAGTGGCGAGTTCTATTGGAACACGGGCATCTTCCAGTCGAATGCGGCCTATCTGCTGAAGTGTTTTGAGCATATTTTCCCCGACGTGCTGCGCACCTTGCGCTACGACCGTCAGACATATACCTACGAGGAAGAGATGGCCTTTGTTATGGAGAACTATCCGCGCTATCCGAATCTGTCGCTCGACTATGCCATTTTGGAGCAGAGCCGCAATGTGTATGTGATGAAGTGCGACTTCGGCTGGGCCGACCTGGGCACGTGGCACGCCATCTACGAGTCGTTCAGCAAGACCGAAGGCGACAATGTGACCATCGATTCGGAAGTGGTGATGGAGGACTGTCGTAACAACATTATCAAGTTGCAGAAGGGCAAGATAGGCGTCATCAACGGGCTCGACGGCTATATTGTGGCCGAGAAAGACAATGTGTTGCTGATATGCAAGAAGAGCGACGACTCGTCGCTCATCAGGAAGTATGTCAGTGAGATGAGGATGAAATACGGTGATGAGTTTGTCTAAGCGACAAACTCATCACGGATTTTACGGGCTATTTCTTTGAATTCTTCTTCCGAGAGCTGCAGTTTTTCGCGGCGGAAGTCTACGTCGGCCTCAGAGTTCATGGGGATGAGGTGGATGTGTGCGTGGGGCACTTCCAGACCGAGCACCACCTGGGCTACCTTCTTGCAGGGGAAAGCCTTTTTCAGGGCCACGGCCACTTTCTTGGCAAACTGCTGGAACTCGGCAATCTCGTCGTCGTCCATGTCGAAGATGTAGTCTACCTCGCGGCGCGGAATGACCAGTGTGTGGCCTTTAGCCACGGGGTTGATGTCGAGGAAAGCGTAGAACTTATCGCTCTCGGCGCATTTGTAGCTGGGTATTTCGCCAGCGGCAATCTTTGAGAAAATATCCATAGTCTTACAGTTGTTTTTTTAGGATGCAACGCTGATGTTATCGATGCGCAGCTTGATGGTGCCGCGTGGAATCTTGATTTCCACCTCGTCGCCCACCTTGTGGTTCAGCAGGCCTTGGGCAATGGGTGTGGTAATCGAGATTTTGCCTTCGCGCAGGTTGGCCTCGCTCTCGCTCACGATGGTGTAGGCCATCTTGGCCTTGTTGGCCAGGTTGGTCATCTCCACCTTGGTCAGAATCTGTACCGAGTCGGTGCTCAGGCGCGAAACGTCGACCACCTTAGCTTCCGAGATGGCCTTCTTCAGTTGGTTGATTTTGTCTTCCAGATGGGCCTGAGCCTCTTTTGCTGCGTCGTACTCCGAGTTCTCGCTCAGGTCGCCCTTGTCTCTGGCCTCGGCAATGGCTGCCGATGCCTTTGGGCGCTCTACGCCTTCTAAGCGTTTCAGTTCGGCTATCATCTTGTCATAGCCTTCTTGTGACATGTATGCCATAACAGTTCCTTTGTTTTATTGTTTTTAATTATTTCAAAAAGTTTGGGTAGACAAAAAAGAAAGAATCCCGACCTTCAAGTCTCTGTCGGAATCCTCGTTGCTGTTATTATGTCTATCCTTAAACCGTTTGCAAAGATAAGCCTTTTTTTTCACTTAGACAAATATAAATTGTGAAAAAAACTTTAAGCTTGTTGCTGTGCCAAAGAAAAAGGGGCCGACCGCTGCCTTTTTTCCGTAGTCTGGCAGGGTCGGCCCCAACTGTTATGCGGGGGAGAAATCGCGTTTATTTACTTTACTTCCCAGATGTCGTTGGTCTCCAGCAGTTCCATGAAGTTGTGGTACTTCTTCTGGGCCGACACCTGGTCGAGCTGCTCGTGAACGGCAGCGTCGTAGGTGGGCGCCTCGACGTCGCGGATGACGCCCAGGGCAATGGGGAAGCCGTCTTCGGGCGACATCATGGCCAGCTTCAGCTGCAGGGTGTTGTCCTCGCAGTGAGCGTCGTGCACCAGCACGTCGTCGAGCGTGTAGCCGTCTTCGCCAATCTTCACCACCTTCAGGCCGAAGCCCTGCTGTACCAAGCCGAACTCGTTTTTCTCGCCGAACACGAGCTTTTCGCCGTGGCGCACGTAGATGGCGTTCTTCTTGCGGCCTTCGTTGTTGTAGACCACATCGTGGCAGTGGTCGTTGAAGATGACGCAGTTCTGCAGCACCTCAGTCACCGATGCGCCTTTATGCTCGTAGGCAGCCTTCAGCACGTTGATGGTCTCCTTGGCGTCGGTGGCCACGCAGCGAGCGAAGAAGTGGCCGCGGGCACCGAAGCAGAGCTCGGCGGGGCGGAACGGATCCTCGACCGTGCCGTAAGGGCTCGACTTTGAAACGAAGCCGCGTGGCGAGGTGGGCGAATACTGGCCCTTCGTCAGACCGTAGATGCGGTTGTTGAGCAGAATCATGTTCAGGTCGATGTTGCGGCGCATGGCGTGGATGAAGTGGTTGCCACCGATGGCCAGTCCGTCGCCGTCGCCCGAAATCTGCCAGATGCAGAGCTTAGGGTTGGCCACCTTGGCGCCCGTAGCGATGGCTGCGGCACGGCCGTGGATGGTCTGCATGGCGTAGGTGTTCACGTAGTAGGGCAGGCGGCTGGAGCAGCCGATACCCGAGATGACGGCCATCTCGTGGGGAGCTACGCCAACTTCGGCCATTGCCTTGTGCAGCGATGCCAGGAAAAAGTGGTCGCCACAGCCCGGACACCAGCGGGGCTGTCCTTTCTTATAGTCGTTGAATGTATATTCCATAATCGTTTACTTTAAAATGTCCTCAAATGCACTCACTAACTCACTCACTACGAAAGGCTGGCCTTTCACCTGATTGAACTGATAGGGCACCAGTCCGTCGACCTTCGAGCGCAGGTAGGCGGCCAGCTGTCCGAGGTTCTGCTCGGCCACCACCACCTTCTTGTACTTCAGCAGCACCTCGGCGGTGTTCTTCGGCAGCGGATTGATGAAGCGGAACTGTGCCAGCGCCACCTTCTTGCCTTGGCGGCGCAGCTCGTCCATAGCGCTGTAGAGATGACCATAGGTAGAGCCAAAGCCCACGATGAGCAGGTCGGCATCGTCCTTGTCGCCCTCGACCACAAGGTCGGGCACGGGGATGCGGGCCACCTTCTCGGCACGCTCGCGGCACATCAGGTCGTGGTTCTCAGGGTCGGTAGAGATGGCACCGGTCTTGCCGTCCTTCTCCAGACCGCCTAAGATGTGGGTATAGCCTTCCTGTCCGGGAATAGCCCAGTAGCGCACCTTCGTCTCCTCGTCGCGGAAGTAGGGCGTGTAGTGGCCCTTCATCTCCGGTGTGACGTAGTGCGGACGGATGGCGGGCAGCTCGTCCATCGACGAGGGCAGACGGAAAGCACCCGAACCGTTGGCGATGAACGCATCGGTGAGCAAGATGACAGGTGTGAGGTGCTCCAAGGCAATCTTGGCAGCATCGTAGGCAGCATAGAAGCAGTCGGTGGGGCTGGTGGCTGCAATGACGGGCATGGGGCTTTCGCCGTTGCGGCCGTAGAGTGCCTGCAGCAGGTCGGTCTGTTCGCTCTTGGTGGGCAGACCTGTCGAGGGACCGCCGCGCTGCACGTCGATGATGACCAGTGGCAGCTCGTCGATGACGGCCAGGTTCATGGCCTCGCTCTTCAGACAGATGCCGGGGCCCGAGGTGCTGGTGGCAGCCAGTGCGCCTGCAAACGATGCACCTACTGCGCTGGCGCAGCCCGAAATCTCGTCTTCGCACTGTACGGTGATGACGCCGCACGACTTGTGCTTCGACAGTTCGTGCAGAATATCGGTGGCCGGTGTGATGGGGTAGGAGCCTAAGAAGAGCTGCAGGCCGGCTTTCTCGGCAGCAGCGATAAGACCGTAGCTGGTGGCCTTGTTGCCCGTGATGTCCATATAGCGTCCGGGCACTTTCTCCTTAGAGTCGATGCGATAGGTGGCAGGCACCGAAGCGTGGGTGTTGTGGCCGTAGTCGTAGCCAGCCTGAATCACCTGGATGTTTGCCTCTGCAATGGCAGGTTTCTTGGCAAATTTCTCGCGCAGGAAGTTGTTCACCAGTTCCAAGTCGCGGTTGAAGAGCCAGCACACCAGACCCAGTGCAAACATGTTGCGACACTTCAGCATGGCCTTGTTGTCCATGCCCGAGTCCTTCAGGCAGTCCTTCACCATCTGAGTCATGGGGCAGCACACTACGCGGTCGGGGTCGATGCCCATCTCGCCGAGGTAGTCTTCAGTCTTGAACTGAGCCTTCTCCAGGTCCTTGGGGCCGAAGGAGTCGGTGTCGATGATGATG
>CAMOTK010000145.1 GCA_946625715.1 uncultured Prevotella sp.
GGTCGAACCAGTTGTGGTGGTAGCTGATGTAGTTGGGGCCGCTCTCGCTCTTCATGCCAAACATGTTGGTCTTGCCCGTGTCCCAGTAGTGGCAGTAGCTAACGGTAACATACTTCGAGTCGGACTTCACGTCGCAGGAGCCGTCGCCCTTGGCATGGTCACCGCCGCCATTGGGGCCATAGAAGAAGTCCATGTGGTGAATCCAGATGTTCGAGTTATCGGTATCGAGCGAGAGTCCATCGTCAAGGCAGCGCATGATGCCGAGGTTGCGGAACTCGATGCTCTTGCCATTGCGTATCAGGAAGCCGAAACCCTTGACAGTGGCATCTTCGCCGATGCCCTCGAAGGTGAGGTTGAGCTCGCTGTCGGCTTTACGTCCCTTGACCTGAATGCCCTCTTCCTTACTGCCCACAGCATCGAGGTCGTTGAGGGATACGAGGCCAATGAAGCGGAAAGCGATGGGCGTGGTGTCCAGTCCCTTCTCGTAGGCCGTGATAATGGCCTGAATGCCGGTGCACTCGGTCTTGCCGCCCTTAGAATCGGTAACCACCGAGGTGGTGATGGTCTTGGCCGTCTTTGAGGTGACGTATAACACCTTTGCACCAGCCTTGAGGGTACCATCGTTGTTGTAGGCACCCACACCGGCCGTGTAGTTCAGATGGGCAAAGCCAGCGCGGTCGTAGGCCTGCACATTGAGCACTTGGGTCTCAACGGCCATCGAGGCCACTTCGGCACCACCGACGACGGGCACCACCTTGAGCTGATAGTTACCAGCCTTGAGGCCCACCACATCGGCACGTCCGTAGCTGCCATAGTTGCGCACGAGCTGCTCGTCGATTTGAGCATACTCGCCGCCCTCGGCCTTCACGTAGACGTTGTATTTCTGGGCAGAGGGAAGGAGCGAAAATTCGGCATAGGCCGACTCCAGCCAGCCAGCAGCGCGGGTGACCACCACGGGGTTCTGACCTTTCAGGGCGAAGAAGAGGTTGTTCACGGTGCCGTCGAACACATCCTGCTTGTCGGCTACGTTGACGGTGACCTTCTGTCCCTGTACGTCGATGCTTTTCACATCGGCCGTGTTATAGTACTTGACACCGCTCTTGTCGCTGAGCACCACCTGGTTGGCATCGGCATTGCGCGGCGTATCGTTTTGGGCATGAACTCCCACAAATGCAGTGAGAGCAGCCATAGCTAAGACATACTTTTTCATAGACATTTCTCTGTGTTTTTTAAGATTAACGCTTCATGAACTTCACTACCTGATTGCCGGCTTTGAGCATGTAGACGCCGCTCTTGAGGCCGGTAGCATCAATCTGCGAGCTGGCGGTGCTGAGCATCTGACGGCCGTTCATGTCGTAGACGACCACCTGGGTGCCTTCGGGCAGTCCGTTGATAGAGATGTTGCCGTCGACGAGTCCTTTCATTTTGAAGAAGGAGATGTTCTGAATGCCCGACGGGTCGACAAAATTGAGCACAACGGTGTTCATGACAGCCGTCTGCGTCTGATTGTCGTCGAACGTGATAACCACATTATCGCCTTCGAAGGTCATCTTGGCCACTGTCTTTTCCACAGTTTCGCCATTGACTACGAGCTGCTGCACGCGCTGCGCACTCATGGGTGCGGCGCAAAGGAACGCAACAGCAAGAATAGAAAAAAGTTTCTTCATTTTAATAATTAGTTTTAGTTGATTATTGTATCCGTTTTTTCTTGATTTATCGGGTGGCATGGAAGCCCTCGAGATTCTCGTATTTGCGGGCCATCATGCGGTTGTAGACATAGCGCAGCCACAGGGGATGGGTGGCCACGAAGGCGAGGCCGATGACGAGCAGCACGATGTAGGTAGTGGTGGCATCGAGGAAGAGCAAGAGCAGGGTCACGAGTGCCAACGGGCCGAGCAGGGCCACGAGCTCGAGGATGAGCTGCTGTCCGTTTTCCACGTTGCCCTTGCCCGTGATTTTCTGATTGAGCGGCAGCGTCTGCTTGTTGTAGATGGCGAGCAGGAACATGACGAAGTACATGAACCCGCAGCAGAGCATCATGTAGGCGAGCATCATGAGCCACGTGAACTTGCCCTCGATGACGGCCGGAAGCATGATGAGGAAGGGCACGACGGTGATGGCGCAGTGGAAGTAGTACTTGGCGCGCAGCAGCGTAAGGATGTTTTCGCGGTGGGTCATGAGCAGGTCCATGTAGTTGCCCTCGGGGCCCATGATTTTCACGAGGCTGGTGATGCCATAGAGGGCGAAGCAGTAGAAGCACCAGAAGTTGGTCATCATGCGGCCGTCGTAGATGGTGGTGTAGCTGACGATGAGGCTGAGCACGACGATGAGTCCGAGGCTCATGATGCAGCGGCTGCGCATGGCCTTGTTGCGTAGGATGCTCTTCAGTTCGAGCTTCAGGTACTCGCCCGTCTCGCCGAAGCGCTCGAAGAAGAGGAACTGGTTGACGTTCTTCATGGCTCCCTCGGTCTTCTCTTCCTTGGCTATCTCTTCGTAGATGAAGGCCGACTGCATGCGGCGGTTCGCAAGGAATAGCCCGCAGAGCAGCAGCAGGCAGAGCAGCGGGAACCACCACTGGGCTCCGGCAAAGGCGAGGCCGTCGGACATGGCGTCGAAGGCTGCGTCGGCCGATTTGGTGCCCAGCATGAGGGGCAGGAAGTAGACGAGGTTGAGCGCAATGGGCAGCAGCCACCAGAGTAGCGAGCGACCGATGAGGGTGCGTATCATGAGATACCACTGGCTGTTGAGCATGATGAGCAGCAGGCCGCTGAGCACTACGAGGAGCATGGTGCCAAACGAGGCACAGCCTGCCCAGATAATGATGCCGTAGGGGATGAAGAGGCAGAGCCAGAGCCAGTTGTAGCTGCTGAGCACGGACGTGAGCAGGAAGGTCTCGACGACGGTCTGCTTGGGCAGGGGCAGCAGCAAGTAGGGTTTCACGAGCACGGCTGGTGTCTGCTGAACGGCGAAGCGTGCGCCGAAGTCGATGAGGAGCAGCAGGGGCATGATGGCCATGATGGCGCCCGGCTCGTCTTGCTCGTTGGCTACCATGGAAAACATGACGCCGAAGAAGATGAGATAGATGGCCATGAAGCCGGCACCGACCCACATGAGAGCCTTGGCCACCTTGCTTTGTTCGAAGGCAGGGTTGCGGCGATAGCCGAGCTTGTTGTTGCGGCGCAACTGGCGGAAGAGCATTAGGCGGTTCATGCGCAAACGGGGTGTTTTATGATAGGCTTAGCGCAGGTCGATGACTTCGGCCTTGGGGTAGTCCTTGGCGTTGAAACGGAAGTGGGCATCGGCAAGCTTGGCCGACTTGAGGCTGACCACGGTGAAGGTCGTCCACTTGTCGCCCTGCTTCATTTTGATTTGCGTGGGCGAGCAGGTCTTCTTGTTCACGGTGATGTACATCTCCTGCACGCGGCGCTTCTGGTCTTTGGCCGTGAGGTGCACCTGATGGGTGGTGCCGTCCGTCTTGAGGGTATAGTTGTAGCCCTGCTTGTACATGTTGATGAACTGGTAGGGGTTGAGCACCTGCAGCTGTGCGTCGGTGGGGTTGCTGACGTTCACCTCGTCGTTGTTGGTCATGTAGGTCCAGAGCGTCTTGCCGTCGAACCACATCTTGGCCTGTGGCACTGAGAGCTGGAACTTGCGTCCCTTGAGGCTGATGGTGCCACTGGCGTTGCCATACTGCGTGCTGGCCATCTTGAACGAGGCCTTCACCCCACCCTTCTGGCTGACCACGGCTGCGGCCTTGTCGAGCACCTGGCGTGCCGTTTGTGCGCTGGTGGCGAGGGTCAGAAGGGAGATGGCTATGAGTGTGAGAGTCTTTTTCATTTTTTTCGCTATCGGGGGTTTTTTGTGAGTGTTTATCTGAGAAGGCTCGTGATGAGCTGGTTCAGCTGGTTTTCGTCCTGAATGAGCACCTCGCGCGGCTTGCCGCCGTAGGCAGCGCCCACGATGCCTGCTTTCTCGAGCTGGTCCATAAGTCGGCCGGCACGGTTGTAGCCTATGGCAAACTTGCGCTGTATGAGGCTTGTAGAACCGCTCTGACTGAGCACGATGAGGCGTGCGGCGTCGGCAAACATCGGGTCGAGGTTGGTCATGTCTACGTCTTTGCTCTCGCCAATTTCGCCGTCGGCGGTGTCGGGCTCGGGCAGTTCGAAGGCCGACAGGTAGCCTTGCTGCTGTGCAATAAACTGGTTGATTTTCTCCACCTCGGGCGTGTCGACAAAGGCACACTGTACGCGCACGGGCTCTGCGCCGTTGAGGAAGAGCATGTCGCCGCGTCCGATGAGCTGCTGTGCGCCTGTGCGGTCGAGAATGGTCTTCGAGTCGATGCCTGCACTGACCTTGAAGGCTATGCGTGCGGGGAAGTTGGCCTTGATGTTGCCGGTGATAATCGTGGTGGTGGGGCGCTGTGTGGCGATAATCATGTGTATGCCCACGGCGCGTGCCAGCTGGGCTATGCGTGCTATGGGCAGCTCTATCTCCTTGCCGGCGGTCATGATGAGGTCGCCAAACTCGTCGATAACCACAACGATGTAGGGCATGTACTTGTGGCCCCTCTCGGGATTGAGGCGTCGGGAGATAAACTTGGCGTTGTACTCCTTGATGTTGCGTGCGCCGGCCATCTTCAGCAGGTCGTAGCGGGTGTCCATCTCCTTGCAGAGCGAGTTCAGCGTGCGCACCACCTTGGTCACGTCGGTGATGATGGGGTCGGCGTCGTCCTCGGGCACCTTGGCCAGGAAGTGATTGACGATGGGTGCATAGATGCTGAACTCTACCTTCTTCGGGTCGACGAGCACAATCTTCAGCTCGGCGGGGTGCTTCTTGTAGAGCAGCGAGGTGATGATAGCATTCAGGCCTACCGACTTGCCTTGGCCGGTGGCACCGGCTACGAGCAGGTGGGGCG
>CAMOTK010000146.1 GCA_946625715.1 uncultured Prevotella sp.
ACGGCCCGAACCGCATCACGGCCCTGCCCATGGAGGTGCCCGTGTGCTATCAGGAAATTGCCCACTGCATCGACAAGACCGTGGTGCGCATTGAGACCGCCGTGCTCTCGGCACTGGAGAACACGCCGCCCGAACTGTATGCCGACATCGTGAAGAACGGCATCTACCTCACCGGCGGCGGTGCACTGCTGCGCGGCCTCGACAAGCGTCTGACCGACAAAATCAACATCCCCTTCATCGTGGCCGAAGATCCGCTCCACTGCGTGGCCAAGGGTGCAGGCATCGCGCTGAAAAACGTCGACCGCTTCTCCTTCCTCATGAGATAACGGCTTAGCACACGAACAGCTTCTATGCACAATCTGCTGGAGTTCCTGTCACGACACTACCACTGGCTGCTCTTCATCGTTTTGGAGGCAGTCAGTGCTGTATTGCTGTTCCATTACAACAGCTATCAGGGCAGCGTGTGGGTGTCTTCGGCCAACGCCTTTGCCGGCAAAGTCTACGAAAGTCGCGCTGCGGTCGAGAGCTTCTTCTCGCTCAGCAAGGCCAACACCGAGCTCACGCGCCGCAACTTCTACCTCGAACGGCAGGTCGCCGAACTGCGCCAGCGCTATGCTGAGCTCACCGGCGACACCACCATCCAGCAGCGGCAGGAACTGCAGTTTCTCAAGCAGTTCCAGCTGATACAGGCCAAGGTCGTGGCCAACACCGTCGACCAGCCCAACAACCTCATCACCATCGATAAAGGTCGCAAAGACGGCGTGCTGCCCGACATGGGCGTGGCCTGCGGCAACGGACTGGTGGGCGTGGTCTATCTCGCCGGCGACCGCTATTCGGTGGTCATGCCTGTGCTCAACCAGCACTCGCGCATCAGTTGCTCGGTGCGCGGTCACGGCTATTTCGGCTATCTCTCCTGGGAAGTGGGCGACCCCACCGTGGCCTATCTCGAAGACGTGCCCCGGCATGCTAAGTTCAAGCGCGGCGAGTGGGTCGAGACCAGCGGCTACTCGAGCATCTTCCCGCAGGGCATCCTCGTGGGAAAAATCATTCAGGTGTATAACTCGCGCGACGGCCTGAGCTTCCGACTGAAAGTGCGCCTGTCTACCGACTTCTCCTGTCTGCGCGATGTCTGCGTCATCTCCGACCACTCCATGGCCGAGCGCCGCCAACTGATGGTGGCCGCGCGCGATTCGTTGTCACAGAAAAACAATTAGAAAGGAAACATAGCACAATGGCCCTCGATATTCTCCATCGCATCATCCTCTTCATCGTGTTCTGCCTGGCTCAGTCGCTGGTGCTCAACTACGTGCAGCTCTTCCACTGCGCCACACCCATGCTCTATGTCTACTTCGTCGTCATGTATCCGCGCAACTTCCCCAAGTGGGCGGCCCTGCTCTGGGCTTTCTTCCTCGGCCTGTGCATCGACATGTTCTCAAATACGCCTGGCGTGGCCACCGCTTCCATGACGCTCATAGCCCTGATACAGCCCTATCTGCTCGAGCTGTTCATTCCCCACGATGCCTTCGAGAACCTTGTGCCCAAGGCCACCACACTCGGCTGGGACCGTTTCCTGACCTTTACCGGCATCCTCTCCTTCATCTATTGCACGGTGTTCTTCACCCTCGAAGCCTTCACTTTCTTCAACTGGCAAAACTGGCTGCTCTGCATCTTCGGTAGCACCGTGCTGACCATTGTGCTCATCGTTTCGCTCGAGAGCCTCAGAATAAATAAGACAGAACGTGATTGACTACGAATACGAAAACCGGCGGTATGTGATTGGTGGGGTGGCCATACTCATTGTGGTCGTCTATATCATCCGTCTGTTTGCCCTTCAGGTCATGAGCGACGACTACAAGAAGAATGCCGACTCCAACGCTTTCCTCAAAAAGATAGAATATCCCTCTCGTGGCATCATCACCGACCGAAAAGGGCGGCTCATGGTGTTCAATCAGCCTGCATACGACATCATGGTCGTGATGAACGAAATCAAGGACCATCTCGACACGCTCGACTTCTGCCACACCATCGGCATCAGTCGCGAGGAGTTCGACCAGCGCATGGCCACCATCAAGGACCGCTCGAAGAATCCCGGCTACTCGCGCTTCACGCAGCAGATGTTCATGGGGCAGATTTCCGATACCGACTTCAGCATCTTCCAGGAGAAGATGTACCGCTTCCCGGGCTTCTACGTCCAGCGCCGTAGCGTGCGCCAGTATCAGTACCCCTATGCGGCCCACGTCTTGGGCGATGTGGCCGAGGTGTCGCCTGCCGACATCGAGGAAGACGCCTACTACCAGCCCGGCGACTATATCGGCAAACTTGGCGTGGAACGCTTCTACGAAAAGCAACTGCGCGGCGAGAAGGGCGTGCAGATATTGCTGCGCGACGCCCACGGTCGCATTCAGGGCAGCTACCGGAATGGCGAACTCGACCGTCGCCCCGTGCCGGGCAAGAACCTCACGCTGGCCATCGACGTCGACCTGCAGGCCCTTGGCGAGCGGCTCATGGAAGGCAAGATTGGCAGTATTGTGGCCATCGAGCCTCAGACGGGCGAGGTGCTCTGCATGGTGTCGTCGCCCAGCTACGACCCGCGGCTCATGGTGGGCCGACATCGCTCTGTCAACCACCGCCTGCTTAGTCAGAACGCCTGGAAACCGCTGCTTAACCGCAGTATCATGGGCCAATATCCGCCGGGCTCTACCTTCAAGACGTCGCAAGGCCTGACGTTCATGAGCGAAGGCATCATCACGCCGCAGACCACCTATCCGTGTTACCACGGCTTTGTGTTCAAGGGCCTGCGCGTGGGCTGTCACGGTCATGCTTCGCCGCTCTCCCTTGTGCCGGCGCTCAGCACGTCGTGCAACGGCTATTTCTGCTGGGGCCTCTACTACATGATGGGCAACAAGCAGAAGTACGGTTCGGTGCAGAACGCCATGAACAAGTGGCGCGACTACATGGTGTCGATGGGCTTCGGCTATCGCTTAGGCATCGACCTGCCGGGAGAAAAGCGCGGACTCATTCCCAATGCGCAGTTCTACGACCGGGCCTATAAGGGTTCGTGGAGCGGACTGACCGTCATTTCCATCTCCATTGGACAGGGTGAGGTGAACCTGACGCCGCTGCAGATTGCCAATCTGGGCGCCACCATTGCCAACCGCGGCTACTACATCACGCCGCATGTGGTGAAGAAAGTGCAGGGCGAGAAGATGGATACCGCTTACACCAAGCGCAACTACACGATGGCCACCCGCGAGGCCTACGACTATGTGGTGCAGGGCATGCGGGCTTCGGCGCTCGGCGGCACCTGTCATGAGCTGTCGCGCTACGACTTTGCCGCCTGCGGAAAGACCGGTACGGCCCAGAACCGCGGCCACGACCACTCGGTGTTCATGGGCTTTGCGCCGATGGACAACCCGAAGATTGCGGTGGCCGTCTATGTGGAAAACGGCGGATGGGGTGCCACCTATGGCGTGCCCATCGGCGGCTTGCTCATGGAACAGTACATTCACGGAAAGTTGTCGGAAGCCTCTGAGGCCAAGGCAACGACCATACAAAACAAACGAATAGCTTATGGTACGGGTGACAGATAAACAACCGGGCGTGTTGCGCTCGCTCGACTGGGTCACGGTATTCCTCTATCTGGCCCTGCTCACGTTCGGATGGCTCAGTGTTTGCGGAGCCAGCTACACTTACGGCGACACCGACATCTTCTCGCTGTCGGCCCGTTCGGGCATGCAGATTGTGTGGATAGGCTCGTCAATCCTGATAGCGCTGGTCATCATCTTGCTCGACGACCGCTTCTACGAGACCTTTGCCTTCGTCATCTTCGCGTTGCTACTCATACTGCTCTTTGCCACCATCTTCAATCCCCATACCATCAAAGGCTCGCGCTCGTGGCTGGTGTTAGGCCCCTTGCGCCTGCAGCCAGCCGAGTTTGCCAAGTTTGCCACCTCGCTGGCGCTGGCCCGCTTCATGTCGACCTACGGCTATGACATCCACAAGTGGAAAGACTTCGGCATGACGCTGGCCATCATCTTCCTGCCCATGCTCTTCATCGTGCTGCAGCGCGAGACGGGCTCGGCACTGGTCTATTTCGCCTTCTTCCTCATGCTCTATCGCGAAGGCATGACCGGCAGCGTGCTCTTTACGGGCGTCGCGATGGTCATCTACTTCGTCATTGGCATACGCTATGCCGACGTGATGCTCTTAGGCACGCCCACGTCGGTGGGCAGATTCGTCGTGCTCCTGCTCATCCAGGTGTTTTCGGCGTCCATGATATGGGTGTACTGCAACGACCGGCATAAGGCCCTCAACGTGATTGGCACGTGCTTGGGCGTCTCGGTAGTGGCGCTGCTGTTGTGTATCTACGTCATGCCCTTCGACCTCCTCTGGGTGCAGACCGCAGTCACGGTGCTGCTGGTGTTCTACCTGCTTTGGCAGATGCTGGCCACGCGCCTCAAGAATTATCTGTGGATAGCGCTGTTTACGGTGGGGTCGCTCGCGTTTTTCAATCTGGCCGACTACGCCTTGAACAATGTGCTGCAGCCGCACCAGCGCACCCGTATCAACGTGCTGTTGGGACTGGAAGAAGACCTGAAGGGTGCCGGCTACAATGTGCACCAGAGCGAGATTGCCATCGGTTCGGGCGGTCTGGCCGGCAAGGGCTTCCTGAACGGCACGCAGACGAAGCTGAAGTTCGTGCCTGAGCAAGACACCGACTTCATATTCTGTACCGTAGGCGAAGAAGAAGGCTTTGTGGGTTCGGCCGGCGTGCTGATACTGTTCTTGTTGCTCATCCTGCGACTGATTTATCTTTCCGAGCGCCAGCCGTTCCGCTTCGGGCGCATCTATGGCTATTGCGTGCTGAGCATCTTCCTCTTCCACGTGTTCATCAACGTCGGCATGGTGCTCG
>CAMOTK010000147.1 GCA_946625715.1 uncultured Prevotella sp.
AAAAAATCTGTGAAAATCCGTGGCATCTGTGTGACTTTGTGAATTGAGAATTATAAAATCGGTGTAAATCTGTGTAATCTGTGGGCAAATGTCAAGAAAAACGAAAACTTTTTTGCGACCCCCGAAATAATGCGGAAAACACTTGCATAACACTGGAAAAATGAGTAACTTTGTAGTAGGAAAAGACCCCTCCTAACCTCCCCTAAGGGGAGGGACAAATTACCCCCTGAAGCTCAAAATTGAAGAACAAACTGGCATCGCAAGAGACGGAGTATTGTCCAAACTCCTAAACTCCCAAACTCCTATAGGGGTTCCCAACTCCTACGCTCCCGCTTTGGTTCAAACCACCGCGCAGACGATGAACCAAAGTATGGGCACGAGCAGGGCAGGCAGCAAGTTGAGCACCTTGCAGTCTTTCAGGTTGAGCAGCGACAGACCTGAACCGGTGATCATCAGTCCGCCCACGATGAGCAGCTCGGCCATGAGTGCCTCGCTGAGCGCCGTGCTCGACAGTTGTGCCACGAGGTAGAACATGCCTTGCCAGCAGAACAGGACGGGCGCCGCCAGAATCATGCCCATGCCGTAGGTGGAGGCGAAGATGGTGGACGAGACGAAGTCGAGCGTGGCATTGGTGAAGAGAAAGGTGTGGTCGCCCTTGAGCGCGCTGATGACAGGACCGAGCATCGACAGCGGTCCGATGCAATAGAGCAGGATGGCGGTGGCCAGTCCGTCGGCCAGCGAGCCTCGTCGCCCGTTGACTTGCCCGTTGCTATGTTGTTCGTTGGCTCGCCCGTTGACTTGTTCTCCGTTGCCGGCATCGCCTGGCTCGCCGTCAGCTGCCCGTTGCTTGCGGTCGACGAGCCGGTGGAAGCGGCCGTCGATGTCGAGGCGCGTGCCGATGACTCCGCCCACGGCCAGGGCGACGATGAAGAGCACGGGATACTGGCTCTTGGGGAAGTGGGTGATGGTGGCGTTCAGGCCGATGGCCAGCGAGGCCAGTCCCAGCGCGTCGTAAAGGGTGGTCTTGTATTTCTGCTTGATGCCCCTGTGGAGCATGGAGCCTGCGATGGTGCCTACGATGATAGCTGTTGTGTTGACAATGGTTCCAATCATAATTTCCGACTTAATTCGTGCAAAATTAATATTTTTCCGCTGATTATGGGCAGATTGTGGAAGAAAAATAGTAATTTTGCAACCCAAATCACAGAACAGAAAGAAAAAATAGAACAATGGGAAAAGTAATATTGACAGGCGACCGTCCTACCGGTAAGTTGCATCTGGGTCACTATATTGGTTCGTTGCGCCGTCGTGTGGAGCTGCAGGAAGCAGGCGACTACGACCGTATGTTTGTGTTTATGGCCGATGTGCAGGCATTGACCGACAATGCCGAGAATCCTGAGAAAATCAGGCAGAACATAGTGAATGTAGCGCTCGACTATCTGGCTGCCGGCCTGAATCCCGAGAAGTGTGTGCTCTTCATCCAGAGCATGATTCCCGAGCTGGCCGAGCTGACCACCTATCTGATGAACCTCATCAGCGTGAGCCGTGTGCAGCGCAACCCGACGGTGAAGACCGAGATCAAGATGCGCAACTTCGAGGCCAACATACCGCTGGGCTTCTTCTGCTATCCCGTGAGCCAGGCTGCCGACATCACGCTGTTCAAGGCCACCACGGTGCCTGCCGGCGAGGACCAGGAGCCGATGCTCGAGGTGACGCGCGAGCTGGTGCGCCGTTTCAACAACACCTATGCCGAGGTGCTGGTAGAGCCGTTCATCATGCTGCCCGAGAACCAGACCGCCCGTCGTCTGCCCGGTACCGACGGCAAGGAGAAGATGTCGAAGAGCCTGGGCAACTGCATCTATCTGAGCGACTCGGCCGACGAGGTGTGGCAGAAGGTGCGCTCGATGTATACCGACCCCACGCATGTCAATCTGAACGACCCCGGCCATGTGGAGGGCAACGCCGTGTTCACCTATCTCGATGCCTTTGCCACCGATGCCGACTTTGCCACGTTCTGGCCCGAGTACCAGAATCTTGACGAGCTGAAGGAGCACTATCAGCGTGGCGGACTGGGCGACATGAAGTGCAAGAAATTTCTCAATCAGGTCATCAACCAGTTCCTCGAGCCCATGCGCGTGCGCCGTCATGAGTTCGAGCAGGACATTCCCGAGATTTACAACATTCTGCGCAAAGGCACCGAGCAGGCTCGCGAGGTGGCCGCACAGACCATGAGCGAGGTGCGCCACGCCATGCGCATCGACTACTTCGACGATGCTGAGCTCATTCGCCAGCAGGCCGAGTACTTCAGGAATAAGTAATCTGATAGAACGGATATTTCACGCATAGAGACCATTCTCAGGCCGATAGGAAAAGCTTTTTTCTATTCAACCGGGAATGGTCTCTATGTTTGTTTTTGCGCGAAACGTCTCTTGCTTAGAGCTCAAACTGGTAGCCCAGGGTGAAGGTAACCACGCTGCTGTGCATATTCTTTTCCACTTTCGACAGGTTGGCCAGTCCCAGATGGTAGCGCAGGTCGAGCACAAAGTGCATATACTCGTAGGAGGCGCCCATGGGGATGGACAGGTCGAAGCGGCGATAGATGTCGGTGTTCTTCGCTGACTGTCTTTCCGTGGTCTTCACCACATAGTTGTTGTCGCTGTCGATGATGCCATCGGTCATCACGCTCTGCGCCTTCGAATGGAGCAGGTAGCCCATCTCGACGCCCGCCTTGAACGCCAGTCCGTCGGCCACATAGAGATTGAGCATCACCGGCACCTGCAGATAGTGCATGGTGACCTTGCTGTCCTCGCAGTTCCAGAAGGTCTTCGCGTTCTTGTCGTCCACTCCGTAGTCGGGGTATTTGTATCCTTGGTTGGTGTACATCACGCCTGCCGACACGCTGAGAGGCGCGCTGATGAAGCGCTCAGCCTCGACGCCGACGGTGAGCCCGGCCTTCGCCTTCGAGTCCAGCTCTTTGCTGTCCATGTTGTAGTAGATGTTGTTGTTGGTCAGGTTGGTGATGGCGAAGCCGATGCGCGGATAGACGAACATGTCGCCGGCCTGGTATTGGGCGTGGGCTGTGAGCGAGGCTGCCAGCAGAAGGATGGATGTGAGGAGATGTCTCATGTTTGTATCGGTGCTTTTTTGTTTTTAACGTGTCGTCGCCCGATTTATTGTTTCAGCACGCTGTATAATTCGGCCTTGCGCTCCAGTTTCATGGGGTAGGCGCGCGAGCTGCTGGGCATGCGGTAGAGGCGCATGGCGCGTCCCTCGAAGGTGAACTCTACGTAGCCGCCCACCTTGGGCTGGCTCTCGATATGGAACAGCGTGGTCAGCAGGTCGGTGGCTTTCTGTCCGGTGGTCACCACGGCCGTGCATTCAGGCAGCTGGCGCAGCAGGGCGGCCACGTCGGTCTGCTCGACCACCAGCAGGTCTTTGTCGCTGGCGGTGTTGGTGGTGCGGACCACGGCCGTGGCGGTGTCGAAGAGCGCAATGCCCTCGTGCTCTAGAAACTGGATGATCTGCTCGCGGCGGAAGCATTTGTGCTGCTCGTCGACGAAATGCTGTTTGTCGCCGAAGCACACCAGTCCCCAGATGCGCCACATGTCGTTGATAAAGTTAGGATAGAAGAAGTCCATGCACCATCGTTTGCGGGCGGGAGGAAAACTGCCCAGCATCAGCATGTGGGCATGAGGAGGCAGGAAAGGCTGCAGCGGATGGCGCTCTACAGGGTCGTGGGTCATGGGTTGAATCATGTTGTTTTCTGCGTGCAAAAATACACATTTTCCGACAAATAGATGGCCTGCTTCCAACATTTTTCGGGCAAATAGACGGGTGTTTTCTGAAATTTTCCGACAAATAGATGGTCGGTTTCCAATATTTTCCGTATATTTGCCTCTGAAATCTTTTTAACCTTTATAGCTGCTATGATGTCGTTATCTGTTTTTCTGGTCAGTATGTTTACGATGGTCGAGTTGAACTGCGAGAACCTGTTCGACTACCGGCACGACTCGCTGAAGAACGACTATGAGTATCTGCCCGGTGCCACTCGCCATTGGAACCAGGGCAGGTATTGGAAGAAACTGAACAATATCGGGCGCACCATCATTGCCTGCGGCCGGCAGGAGAAAGGCTGGCAGGTGCCCGACCTGGTGGCGCTCTGCGAGGTGGAGAACGACTCGGTGCTGACCGACCTGACGCGCCGCTCGCTGTTGCGCAATGCCCGCTACGACTATCTGGTCACCCGTTCGCCCGACCTGCGCGGCATCGATGTGGCCCTGCTCTATTCGCCTTATTCGTTTGCCCTGCTCCGTCACTACTCGCTGGGCATTGAGCCCTATGGCAACCGCCGGCCTACGCGCGACATTCTCTATGCCTCGGGGGTGGTGGCCTCGGGCGACACCCTGCATGTGTTTGTCGTTCATGCGCCCAGCCGCTATGGTGGTGAGCGGGCTTCCAGACCTTACCGTCTGAGGGTGGCCGACCGGTTGTGCGCTGCCGTCGACTCCATCCGTCGGCTGTCGCCCCATGCCCATATCGTGATGGCCGGCGACTTCAACGACTACAGCTCCGATGCCGCCATCCAGCGCATTGAGAGCCATCAGATGACCGATGTCTCACGTGGGGCAAAGGGCACGCACGGAGCCCGTGGCACCTATCGTTATAAGGGAGAGTGGGGGAGCATCGACCATATCCTGGCCAGTCAGCCGTTGGCGGCCATGCTGGTGGACTGCCGTATCAACGACGAGTCCTTCCTGCTAGAAGCCGACGAGCGATATGGCGGCGTACAGCCCAAGCGCAACTACAAGGGTCTCAAATATCATCACGGCTATAGCGACCATCTGCCGCTCGTGGCGCGTTTCAGGCTGGATGTCTATCAGAAGTCAACTATCCCATATTAGAAGTC
>CAMOTK010000148.1 GCA_946625715.1 uncultured Prevotella sp.
CCTACCTCGTGGGCTGGTGCATCATGAAGATGCTCGTTCCGAAGTACAAACCCGTGGTCATTGCTGACTAATCAACTTGTTTTCCCTAACAAATTCAGTGGTTTTGCCTGACAAAACCACTGAATTTGCTTTTATGGGGGTTCCATATACTTTTTCTTCCCCGCGGGGGCCGCACATAGGAGTTTGGCAGTTTCACCGCTGCGAGACGTCAGCAGGGACGCTTGTTCCCCCTTTTTATTGCAAGTATTTTGCAAATAATTACAATAAATAACTTTTTTGCCACTTTTTCTTTCGATTTCTTGCTTTATTTTAAGAAAAAGTTGTACATTTGCAGTCGAATTGTTTTCGGAGATGATAAAAGTTCCCCCCCCGATTTCACTTGTTGAGGTTTTACTTAGTTATTAACTAAAATGTATGAATTATGAGAAAGAGTGTAATTCTATTGGCAATGCTTACCATTACACTAGGTGTGATGGCACAGCGTAAGAATGTTGAGAAACTTTCGGCCACCACGCAGATGTTTCTGGACGAACGTGATGGAAAGCTGACGTTTCAGCGCGATGTGAAGAATGAAAAAGTGAAAGGTCTGAAGCCTGTCGACGGGCCTCAGATGCACAAGCGAGATTTTAATCGTATCTATGCCAGCCCGGACACCATCAATGGTGTGGCAATGATTTCTGCGTTCATCCGTCTGGACGACGAGATGCAGCTGAGCGACCTGGAGGCCATGGGCATCGAGGTGCAGTGTACGTTCAAAAACGGCCTGGTGACGGCGCTCATCCCGGCTGATAAGATTGAGGCTGTGGCAGCCCATAAGAACGTGAAGCGCATCAACGTGTCGAAACTGATGCGTCCTGCCACGAATGCAGCCCGCCAGGCTACGAACGTGGATGACGTACTCACCTGCTCGGCCGATGCCATCAAGGCAGGCGTGGGCAGCAAGTACGACGGCTCGGGCGTGGTGCTTGGCGTTATCGACACTGGTATCGACTTCCAGCACATCGCTTTCAAGGATGCCAGCGGCAACTACCGCCTGAAGGGTGCTTACGTCTACAACGGCAGCAGCGCCAAGGAATACACCTCGTTCTCTGGCCTCACCACCGACGACAGCAGTGAGGACCACGGAACCCACACCAGTTCGACGGCTGGTGGCTCGAGTGTCGTCGTCAGCGGCAGTTCGGTCAGCGTGACCAACGACCATGCCAATGCCACCTATGGCGGTATGGCACCGGCAGCCGACCTCTACCTCTGCGGCGTGAAGAGCCTGTCGAGCACCTATCTGGCCAACTCGTTCCAGAAGATTGTGAACTATGCCGACAAGAACAACAAGCCCGTCGTGGTGAGCAACAGCTGGGGTTCGCAGTACGGACCGCACGACGGCACGGGCGACTTCGCCGATGTTGTCAACCAGTATTTCGGCGACAACTATCCCAACCATATCGTACTCTTTGCCGCTTCCAATGACGCTGGCAAGTCGAAGGACAGCGAGGGCGGTGGCTACTACCTCACAGGTACAGCCTCCAGTTCGAGCCCTCTGCAGAGTATCCTGCGCAGTGCCAGCTACTCTAACACCGATGCCGGCTATTATTATTATGGTGTGATGGCCAATGCCTGGGCCCGTTCCACGAGCGTCTCGAAACTGGCCTGCAAGATTTTTGTGCTCGACAGCAGCACGGGCAGCGTGAAGACCAGTGTCACCGTGACCAGCCAGGGCACCGTGAGCGGACTGAGCAGTTACTACAGCGGCACGCTCTATGCCTATTTCGACTACATCTCCTCCGACAAGACGCAGCTCATGCTCTACACGAGCGGACTGACCTCGAAGAGCACGTCGACCACGACGAAGAACGGCAGCACCTATTACAAGTCGAACTACACGCTGGCCGTGGCCTTCTATCCCACCAGCGGCAGCTGCACCATCGATGCCTGGGGCGGCAGCTACGGCTACTTCACCAACCACCTCAGCACGTCGGGCTACACGTGGAAAGCCGGTTCCGACGACATGAGCGTCAGCGACGAGGCCACGCTGGCCAACGTCATCTCCGTAGGTGCCTACGTGTCGAAGAACCAGGTCACCGACTACAACGGCACCAACCACAACCTCTCCGGCACCTATACGGCAGGCGACATTGCCTACTTCTCGAGCTATGCCAAGGCCGGCAGCGGTCCTAACGGCACGCAGTATCCGTGGATTTCAGCTCCGGGAGCAACCGTTGTCTCGGCAGTGAACCACCTGCACACGAGTGGCGGATACATCGACAACACCTATGCCGACTATGGCATGTATCGCGTGAACAGCAACACGACGAACCCCTATGGAAGCATGGAGGGCACGTCGATGGCCACGCCCGTGGCGGCAGGCATCGTAGCCCTGTGGCTGCAGGCAGCCAGCGAGGCCGGCAAGTCGCTCACGGTGAATGGCGTGAAGGATGTCATGAAGCAGACCGCCATCAACGACTCCTACACCACGACGGGCAGCAATGCCTCGCACTTCGGCCAGGGAAAGATTGACGCGCTGGCCGGCATCAAGTACATCGTGGGCGAATCGTCGACACCTACGCCCACCACGACTCCGGTGCTGACAGCCAGCACGGCGTCGCTCTCCTTCGAAGGCTATACGGGCAAGAGCTACCAGAAGACATTCACCGTGACGGGTATCGACCTGGAGGGTGCCGTGAGCGTGAGCCTGACGGATGCCAACGGCATCTACAGCGTTTCGCCCACCAGCATCTCTGCCTCGGCAGCTGCGGCAGGAGCCACCGTCACCGTCAGCTACGCCCCGACGACAGCAGGACAGACCTCTGCCAACATCAAGCTGACCAGCACGAATGCAGACGCCGTGACGATAGCCCTCGCAGGCACCGCCCAGGTGGAGCAGACCGACGAGCCCGACGAGCCGGGCACCGACACGCCCGCTACGGGTGGCACGGCCTCCGACAACTTCCTGAGCCTGAGCAACTATGCCTCCATTGCCGATGCAGGATGGAGCTCCAGCGCTACGCAGAACCTCTATAAGTACACCACGTACAGCAGCGATGGCGTGGCATGGCTCACCATGCCTACCTATGGTGCCTACAAGGCCGACAGCTATCAGAACTGGTTCAACACCAGCGTCACGAAGACGACATCCGTCAGCTGGAGCGCCACCGACGTCTTCCAGGGCGACGATGCCTACTTCGGCTCGTCTACGAGCTATGCCGTCTACTACGGTCGTTCAGGCTCCAGCTATGTGGCTCAGACTGAGACGTTCTACGTCACCAATTGTACTGCTGTGAAGGCTTACGTCTACAACGCATCGAACTCCAGCTCTTATCCCAGCACGCTGACGGCTTACGCTTGCACCGAGTCGAACGGCTCGCTGACAGCCTCGAGCAGTGCTGCCGCCAGTGCTTCGAAGACCAGCAGCGGCAACGGCGTGCTCTCACTGAGCAACCTCGATGCCTCGAAGATCTATAAGGTTGTGCTCACGGCCAAGCGCTCGCGCCTCTATGAGATTGCCTTCCAGACGCCCATCAGCGGTTCGGCTGACGATCCCGAGGAGCCTGTCGTCGTGACACCGCCCACGCTCTCCGCATCGGCAGCGAGCCTCATGATGAGTGCTGAGGCCGGAGAAACCGATTCTCAGTCGTTCACCGTCACGGGTGCCGATCTGACCGGTGCCGTGAGCGTATCGCTGAGCGACAAGAATGGCGTGTTCTCGGTAAGTCCTGCTTCTATCACGAAGGCCAATGCCGAGGCCGGCGCCAAGGTCACCGTGACCTTCTCGCCCGAGGCTGCTGGCAACTATTCGGCTACCGTTACCCTCTCTACCGATGGCGCTGAAAGTGTGATCGTGGCCCTCTCGGCAACAGCCACCGAGCCCGTCGTGGAGGAAGAAACCGGCGGCACGGCCAGCGATGCCTACCTGAACCTGAAGAAGTATGCCACGATGGACGATGCCGGCTGGAACACCAGCTACGTGAGCATGCCGTACCACTATGCCGAGGCTGGCGACAACACAGCTTGGCTGACGCTCTCGGCCTACGGTGCCTATGCAGCTGACAGCTATCAGGGTTGGATCTCCACCAGTGTGAGCAAGGCTTCCTACGTGAGTTGGAACGCCGCCGACGTCTTCGCTGGCGACGATGCCTACTTCGGATCTGACAACAGCGTAGCCATCTCTTACAGCTCTTCGTACTTCAGCAGCGCCACACAGACCGAGACGTTCTACGTCACCAACTGTACCGCTGTGAAGGCTTATGCCAACAATGTAGGCAGTTCGAGCAGCTGGTTCAGTTGGGGCTCCTCCAGCTCTAATCCCACCACACTCGCCGTCTATGAGTGCACGGAGTCTGCTTCGGGCAGCCTGACAGCATCGAGCACCGCCGTGAAGTCTGTCTCTTCGTCGGCCAGCGGCACCTACATCCCGTCGATCACGGGTCTCGACCAGAATAAGATCTACAAGGTGGTTGTCTCCACGAAGAAGGCCTACCTCTACGAGATTGGCTTCCAGATGCCGCTCAGCAGTGCCAGTGGCTCGAGCTTCGACGGCATGGGCGAGGTCAACGCCATTGAGGGCATCAGCAGCGAGATGCCCGCAACAGAGGCCGACGTCTACGACCTGCAGGGTCGCAAGGTGGAGAACGTCCGCAAGGGCATCTACATCATCAATGGCCGCAAGGTCATCGTAAGGTAAAAGAATGAGAGAGCTCGCGGGCTCTCCCCGTTCTTCCCGACATCCGTCATCCCCCTTCTGCCATTGATGGGCAGGAGGGGGATTTGTCTTAAATAAACTTTCCCCTCCAGTCGTCGCCGCCATGCTTTTTTGTATAACAGTGAATCCTCCTTTGGGCATCGATGTTTTTCATTTTGGATAACTTTTTGTTTGAAAAGATAGTCAAAATTTCCCTTTTTG
>CAMOTK010000149.1 GCA_946625715.1 uncultured Prevotella sp.
CTCTTGCGTAGCGGTGTCTTTTTAACATAGTGCAATTCCGCCGATTGGTACCCGCCGCTGCTGCGGTTCCTTTTTTATAGTGTACTGACACCGCCGCCATAAGAACATAGTGCCACAACGATTTACCAAAAATTGGGGCAAAAAATATTAAAAGATGTATCAATCTTTGCTCAACACACGCGTAATCAGTACTTTTGCACAGCAAAATAACGAGACTTAAACATACAGATATATATATGAAGAAAGTAATTATTGCTCTTTCGGTATTGCTTCTGCCGTTGCTCATGACGGCTCAGAAGCAATGGACCTTGAAGGAGTGTATCGACTACGCTATGCAGAACAATATCACGCTGCAGAAATCGCGCCTGCAAAAGCTGTCGGCCACCGAGGATGTCAAAGGGGCAAAGGGCGCTCTGCTGCCCTCACTCAGCGCTTCGACCAACCAGAGCGTGGGCTACCGGCCATGGCAGGAAAGCGGTATAACCACCGTCACTAATGGGCAGGTGGACACGAAGGTGAGCAAGAGCTACTACAACGGGTCCTACGGTTTGAATGCCCAGTGGACCGTATGGAATGGCAACCGCAACTACAACCAGGTAAAGCTGAGCCGCCTGCAGGAGCAAGCGGCCGACCTGTCGGTGCAAGAGTCGGCAAACTCTATTCAGGAGAAGATCGCCCAGCTCTACGTGCAGATTCTCTATCTGACCGAAGCCGTGAAAGTGAGCGAAAACAGTTTGGAAACCAGTCGTAAGAACGAAGAGCGCGGACAGGAGATGGTCAGCGTGGGCAAGATGTCGAAGGCCGACCTGGCCCAGCTCAGCGCCCAGCGGGCTACCGACGAGTATAACGTGGTGGCAGCACGCAGCGAAATCAGCAACTATAAGCTGCAGTTGAAGCAGTTGTTGGAGCTGACCGGGCCGGAGGCGTTCGACATTGCCACGCCCGAATCGTCCGACGAGCAGGCACTGGCCGCCATACCTGCTCTCATGGATGTATACGAGCAGGCACTGGCCACGCGACCAGAGATTGAAAGCAGCAAACTGGCCATGAAGAGTGCCGACTTGCAAGTGTCCATCGCTCGGGCTGGCTACATGCCCAGCATCAATCTTACAGGCGGCTTCGGCACAAGCACCAACTCGCGTTCGAGCAATTCGTGGGGCAATCAGTTCAAGACCAACTTCGACGCCTCGGCAGGTCTGTCGCTGAGCATTCCCATCTTCGACCAGCGCTCTACGAAGACGGCTGTCAACAAGGCCAAGATACAGCGCGAAAGCTATCTGCTCGACTTGCAAGACAAGCAGAAGCTGCTCTACCAGACCATCGAGGGATTCTGGCTCGACGCCACTACTAACCAACAGAAGTTCCGCGCCGCCCAAGCCACCGTCGACAGCGAACAGCAAAGCTTCGACCTGCTGCAAGAGCAGTTCCGGTTGGGACTGAAGAACATCATCGAACTGATGACCGGCAAGGACAAACTGCTGCAAGCACAGCAAAACAAGCTGCAGAGCAAATATATGACGATGCTCAGTCTGCAGATGCTCAATTTCTATAGTGGAAACAAAATACAATAGCGCAATATGAAGAACAAGAAAACATGGGGCATCGTAGCCGCGGTGGTTGTCGGCATAGCCCTCATCGCCTACCTGCTCTCGGGTGGCAAGAAAAAAGAAACGGTTTCGTTTGAAACAGCCAAGGTGGAAAAGACCAACATACAGAGTAGCATCACGGCTACGGGCACCATCGAACCAGTGACCAGCGTCACCGTGGGTACGCAGGTGAGCGGCATCGTGAGCCACCTATACGTAGACTACAACAGCGTAGTGAAGAAAGGACAGGTGATTGCCGAACTCGACAAGACCAACCTAACCAGTGAACTCAACACCGCCAAGGCCAATCTGTCGAGCGCTCAGAGCACCATGAGCTACGAGCAGGCTAATTATAATAGGTATAAGACCCTCTACGACAAGGGACTGGTTAGTGCCGACGAGTACGAGAGTGCCCGACTGTCCTATCTCAAGGCCAAGGACCAGGTGGCCACAGCCTCGCAGAGTCTGCAAAGGGCACAAACCAACCTGGGCTATGCCACCATCACCTCGCCCATCGACGGCGTAGTGCTCTCCAAGTCGGTTGAAGAAGGACAGACGGTAGCCTCGTCGTTCTCCACGCCCGAGCTCTTCGTCATTGCCCAAGACCTGACCAACATGCGCGTGATTGCCGACATCGACGAGGCCGACATCGGTGGCGTGAAGGAAGGTCAGCGCGTCAGCTTCACCGTCGACGCCTTCCCCGACGACCTGTTTGAGGGCCGCGTCACCCAAGTGCGCCAACAGGCAACGACTGAAAGCAACGTGGTCACTTACGAAGTGGTCATCTCTGCCCGCAACAACGACCTGAAACTGAAGCCCGGCCTGACTGCCAATGTCACCATCTTCACCATGGAGAAAAACGATGTGGTGGCTGTGCCCAACAAAGCCCTGCGCTTCACGCCCAACGAAATGCTGCTCGACAAGAACCAGAAGATTGAAGACTGCCCTGGCGACAACAAGGTATGGACCAAGGACGGCGACACCTTCAAGGCACACGCAGTAGAGATAGGCACCACCAACGGCATGCTCACTGAGGTGGTGAAAGGCATTGATGAAGGCACAGAAGTGCTGGTAGATTTCCGACTGAGCGGTGGCGAAGAAGAGGAGAACAACCAAGCCGGCAACCCATTCATGCCACGTCCGCGCAACAACAAGAACCAGCAGAAGAAGTAAGCTTATGGCAGAAGAAAGGAAAGCCGTCATCGAGCTACAGAACGTGAAGCGCTACTTCCAAGTGGGTAGCGAGACGGTGAAAGCTCTGCGCGGCGTATCGTTCAAAATCTACGAAGGCGAGTTCGTGACCATTCAGGGCACCAGCGGCTCGGGCAAGTCGACACTGCTCAACCAGCTGGGTTGTCTGGACACACCCACCAGCGGCGAATACTTCCTCGATGGCATTTCGGTGCGCACCATGTCGAAGACCCAACGTGCCCACTTGCGCAACCAGAAGATAGGCTTCGTGTTCCAGAACTACAACCTGCTGGCCAAGACCACTGCCGTAGAGAACGTGGAACTGCCGCTGATGTACAACAACAAGTACAACGCCCAGCAGCGTCGCGAAGCAGCTGTGAAGGCACTCGAAGCCGTAGGACTGGGCGACCGTTTGGAGCATAAGTCCAACCAGATGTCGGGCGGACAGATGCAGCGCGTGGCCATCGCCCGAGCACTCGTCAACAATCCCGCTGTGCTGTTGGCCGACGAGGCCACAGGTAACCTCGACACGCGCACCTCGTTCGAGATGCTCGTTCTCTTCCAAGAATTGCACCGTCAGGGCCACACTATCATTTTCGTGACCCACAACCCTGAGATTGCCGAATACAGCAGTCGCAACATCAACCTGCGCGACGGCAAGATACGCGAAGATACCATCAACCAGAACATCAAGTCGGCTGCCGAAGCCCTCGCTGCTCTGCCCAAACCACAAGACGACTAAACAGCAATGAACATTCTCAATCTTTTCAAAGTGAGCCTGCGGGCTGTGGCCAGCAACAAGATGCGCTCGTTCCTGTCTATGCTCGGCATCATCATCGGTGTGGCAGCCGTCATCATCATGATGGCCATCGGTCAAGGCTCGAAAGAGAGCATACGCAAAGAGCTCTCGACCATGGGCACCAACCTGCTAACCATTCGGCCAGGAGCCGACATGCGTGGCGGCGTGCGCCAAGACCCATCGAGCATGCAGACACTGAAGATGGCCGACTATCAACGCATTGTGGCGGAAAAGAAATTCGTCACTAAAGTGTCGCCTGAAGTCACCTCAAGCGGACAGGTCATCTACGGCAACAACAATACGAACAGCACCATGTACGGCGAAAGCACCGACTACCTCGACATCAAGCAGTGGACCATTGAACGGGGCGACTGCTTCACAGAGGAAGACATCAAGAAGGCAGCCAAAGTGGTTGTTGTGGGCAAAACCATTGTCACTGAATTGTTTGGCGAAAACGTCGATCCCATAGGCAAGACCATTCGTTTCAAGTCGATACCCATGCGCATCGTGGGCGTTCTGAAGTCGAAAGGCTATAACAGCTGGGGCATGGACCAGGACAACGTCATCATAGCCCCCTACTCCACAGTTATGAAGCGCATTGCCGCCCAAACCTTTTTCAGCAGCATCGTCTGCTCGGCGCTTACCGAGGAATTGTCGGATGCGGCCATCGAAGAGCTGACGCAGATTTTGCGCGACAACCACAAGCTGAAGGAAGAGGCTGAAGATGACTTCACCATCCGTTCGCAAGCAGAAATGATGGAAACCATGTCGTCGACCATGGATACCGTGACACTGATTCTCGTTGTGGCTGCAGCCTTCTCACTTCTGGTAGCAGGCATCGGCATCATGAACATCATGCTGGTATCTGTGACAGAGCGCACAAAAGAAATCGGTCTGCGAATGGCCGTGGGCGCTACAGGGCCTGTCATCTCGCTGCAATTCCTCATCGAATCGGTCATGATATCGGTAACTGGCGGTCTTTTGGGCATTCTTGTAGGCTGCGGCGCCAGTGCAGCGCTACCATCATTCGGCATGCCTTCAAGCATTCCAGCATGGAGCATCTACGTATCGTTTATGGTATGTGTATTCATCGGTGTGCTCTTTGGCTACATTCCAGCACAGAAGGCGGCCAATATGGATCCGATAGAAGCCATCCGCCACGAATAAAACAAGAAAAGAGATGTACCGCTTGGTACATCTCTTTTCTTATTGATTAGTTTAATCGAGCCTTTACTTGGCGTACAGTGCAACGATGGTCTCGTACTTCTCCTGCTTGCCGCTGGTCTGCTTGGGCT
>CAMOTK010000150.1 GCA_946625715.1 uncultured Prevotella sp.
TGTCGTGGGCCAGGTACTTGCCGCCAAACTGTGCTCCGAGTCCGATCTTCTGTGCTTCGAGGAGCAGCTTCTTCTCCAGGTCGATATCGCGGAAGGCGCGGCCGGTCTCGTCGCCCGTTGTGGGCAGCGAGTCGTAGTACTTAATGCTGGCCAGCTTCACGGTGAGCAGGTTCTTCTCTGCGCTGGTGCCACCGATGACGAAGGCAATGTGGTAAGGCGGACAAGCGGCCGTGCCGAGGCTCTTCATCTTCTCCACAAGGAAAGGAATGAGCGTGCCTTCGTTCTGAATCGTGGCCTTGGTCATGGGGTAGAAGTAGGTCTTGTTGGCCGAACCGCCACCCTTGGCCACCATCACAAAGCGATACTCAGCACCTTCAGTGGCCTCGATGTCAATCTGTGCGGGCAGGTTGCAGCGGGTGTTCACTTCGTCATACATGTTGAGTGGTGCATTCTGCGAATAGCGCAGATTGTCCTGTGTGAAGGTGTTGTACACACCGCGCGACAGGGCTTCTTCGTCTTCGAAGCCTGTCCATACCTGCTGACCCTTTTCGCCGTGGATAATGGCGGTGCCGGTGTCCTGACAGAAGGGCAGGATGCCTTTGCAGGCTGTCTCGGCGTTGCGCAGGAACTGCAGAGCCACATACTTGTCGTTCTCGGAAGCCTCGGGGTCGGAAAGAATCTTGGCCACCTGCTCGTTGTGCTCGCGGCGCAGCATGAACTCCACATCGTGGAAAGCCTGCTGGGCCAGCAGCGTGAGGGCCTCTTTCGATACCTTGACTATCTCTTTGCCTTCAAATTCGGCTGTGGTGACGCCTTCTTTTGAAAGTAGTCTGTACTCGGTTTTGTCTTCGCCCAACTGGAACATGGGCGCATACTTGAATTCTACTGGTGTTGCCATAGTTGTTATTTTTATAGTTTAATATCCGAAAATTTCTTCTGTAGATACGCGTTTGATGGGGCCGTACTTCTCCAGTGCTTTCACGTCGAGCTCTTTCTCGTCGCCCAGAATCATGTAGCGGAAGGTCTTCTTGGCCATCTGTTTCTTCTCGAAGTCGAGAATGTCTTTCAGCGTCAGAGTGGGCAGGGCCTCATAGATGCGCTCGTTCAGGTCGTAGTCGATGCCCAGTTCCTGTGCTGCTATCCAGGCATTGATGAGGCCGAACTTGGTGACGCGGGTGCTGGCCAACTTCTTCATGAGTGCTTCCTTGGCCACCTTGAAGGCTGCATCGCTGCTTGGGGTGGCGTCGAGAATCTTGTGGAACTGGTCCACACAGTCCATCATCTTGTCGTTCTGGGTTATGATGTGCGTGAAGAAATACTCCGTTTCGTTGTCTTTCTCGCGTATTGGTGCATAGTAGGCGAAGGCGTCGTAGGCCAGACCGCGCGACTCGCGCAGCTCTTGAAACACGACGGCATTCATGCCGCCACCGAAGTATTCGTTGAACAGAGCCTGAACGGCAGCCTCGTCAAGATGGCCTTCGCGCTCTTCGTTGTGATACATGCGCATGTAGATGTTCTTGGCGGTGAAGGGTGCCAACAGAATCTCGTTCTCAGGCGTAGGCTGCCGCTTATAGGGCTTGCTGACGGGATTCTCCTTGAACGTGGCCGGCACGGCATGGGCCTTATCGACTACGGCTGTCATGTCGGAAACCGACATCGGACCGTAGTAGAGCACGGTGTGCTTATAGTTGGAGAGGTCCTTGAGCAGGTCAAGCAGCTCTTGCGGGTTGATGCTCAGCAACTGCTGTGCAGAAAGCGCATTACGATAGCTGTTGTAGGGGCCATAGACGCCATACGCATAGAGGTATGAGAAGTTGGTGTCTTGGTCGTGCTTGGCATCCTGACGCTGTTTCTCACGCAGGGCAGTATAC
Organism: uncultured Prevotella sp.; assembly: GCA_946625715.1. GTDB lineage: Bacteria > Bacteroidota > Bacteroidia > Bacteroidales > Bacteroidaceae > Prevotella. The sequence goes on from CAMOTK010000150.1 coordinate 1,872, forward strand.
TGCATAAAGGCTTGTGGGTCGGCCTTAGCGTGCTGCAAGAAGTGCTCCAGCAGTTTCATGGCTTTTTCCATGTTCTCGCTAAGTCCGTTGAGGCTGATGGTGATGTTGTGCTCACCGACATTGATGTTGTAGTTGCAAGCTAATTTGTAGAACTGCTGCTGCATCTGTTCGGCCGTCAGAGAGTCGGTGCCCAGATAGCTCAGGTATTCGGCAGCGTAGTAGTACTTCAGTTCCGATTCTTCACCGAAGTCGAAGCGGTAGGCCAGTGTGAAGCGCCCGTTTTCCTTGTTCTGTACATAAAGGTAGGGCAGCTTGGCATCGGTCTCACCGAAGGTCAGCTCTTTCTTGAAGTCTACAAAGTGGGGCTTGATGGGTTTCACCTTTGTGTTCTGGATGTCCTTCACAAACTGGCTTACAGTGTCGCGATTGGTGGGAATCGGTGTAATCTGTGGCTTTTCAATCTTCTTTTGGGTAGGATCTACGCCCTGACGCTTGAAGACGGAAACATAGTTGTCGTTGAAATAGCGATTGGCAAAACTGACAATCTGCTCCTTGGTGATGCCCGAAACACGGTCGAGGGCTCGCACTTCCTGTTCCCAGGGCGTGCCATTGACGAAGGCCTGTACATACATGTTGGCACGGGCCTGATTGCTTTCGAGGGCATTGTAAAAGCTGAGTTTGAGGTTATTGATTACCGAAGGCAGCAGGTCGTCGGAGAACTGACCTTTCTTCAGTTTGTCGATTTCCTCTAACAGCAGCGAGCGTACTTCTTCAAGCGACTGGCCTTCAATGGGCGTGCCGCCTAAGAGGAACATCGAGTGGTCCATCATCAGGCTGGAACCGGCCCAGGCCTGAAGCATCTTCATCTGCTGGTTGATGTCGAGGTCGAGCAAACCGGCTGTACCGTTGCTCAGCATGCTCTCCACCACCTGCAAGGTATCGGCTTGCAAAGACATGGCTTTGTCGAAGCGCCAACCCATCCACAGGGTCTCTGCTTCCTGTCCGACAACGGTGGTGTCGATGGGCGCCGTGATAGCAGGAAGTTCTGCATACTGAGGCTGCGCCACATCGTCGCTTGCCTGCCAACCGCCGAAATACTTGTCGATGATGGCAATGACCTCATCTGGGTCGAAGTCGCCCGACATACAGATGGCTACATTGTTGGGCACATACCATTTCTTGAAGTATGCCTTGATGTTGGTAATCGACGGATTCTTCAGGTGCTCCTGTGTGCCAATGGTCGTCTGCGTGCCGTAGGGGTGGTTGGGGAACAACTTGGCCAGCATGGCGTTGTAGATTTTGTCGACGTCGCTGGTCAGGTGCATGTTGTACTCCTCGTAGACGGCTTCCAGCTCTGTGTGGAAACCGCGGATGACCATGTTCTGGAAGCGGTCGGCTTCAATTTTGGCCCAATTCTCAATCTCATTCGAAGGAATGTCCTCGCGGTAGCACGTCACATCGGTGGACGTGTAGGCATTGGTGCCCTCAGCACCGATGGCGGCCATGAGCTTGTCGTACTCATTCGGGATGAAATACTGTGCAGCCAACTGACTGACAGAGTCAATCTCGTGATAGGCCTTGCGGCGCTCTTCTGGGTCGGTGAGTTTGCGGTACTGCTCGTAGCGGGCCTCAATGTCGGCCAGGAGCGGTGCTTCTTTCTCAGGATCGGTGACGCCAAACTTGTCGGTACCTTTAAACATCAGGTGCTCCAGATAGTGGGCCAAGCCGGTTGTTTCGGCAGGATCGTTCTTGGAACCTGTGCGCACGGCGATGAATGTCTGAATGCGAGGGGTTTCTTTGTTGACGGAAAGATAGACTTTTAGTCCGTTGTCGAGCGTGTAGATACGCGTCTCGGCAAGGTCGCCTTCCACTGATTCATACTTGTATTTGCTACAAGAGAACATGGTCAAGGCCAAAAGACAAACGGCAAATAGTTGCAGATGTTTCATGTCTGTTGTTTAATGATTTTAGTTTTCATAGTCAATCTCGTGGTCGAGTTTCGAGATGAAGTCGTCGAAGACGTCTTGTTCTACATCGCCCATAGCAAACTCCTTCTCGGCGTCTTTGCGGATTTCGGCAATCCAGGCACGACGGGCGCGGACGTAGTCTTCACGGATGCGCTCAATGGCAGCATCGTCGAGCTTGTCAAAGCCGTAGTAGTCGAGGATGAGCTGATAGGTCCAAGCCCACTGGAATTCACGATAGTGGTTGTTGATATCGTCGAAGCGGTCGAGAATCTGCTGGATGTTGTCGATGGTGCCCTGCTTGATATCGTCAATCAGACGCTGCTCTTCGCTTTCTGGCAGAAGCATGCCGGAAAGGTCTATCCAGCGGCCGGTGCCCACATGGCTTACGGGCTTGCCCAGGAAACCGCCCTTGATGGCGCGTTTGAGCACAGCACCGAGATAGATGCGCATGGCAATGTCGTAGTATTTCAGACCTTTGCGCAGCGACGTGGCATTGATGACGTATTCGTGGAAATTGTAGGTCGACACATTGTCGCCACTGGCCTGGCGCAGGGCTTCAAGAATCTTGATGCCTTGACGAATCTCGCCGACGGTGAAAGGCGACAGCCAGTCGAAGTTGATGATTGACTTCTTTGACTGGCGTGAGCGCTTGTCGCGGGTAGGCCATTTCTTGATGTCGCGATAGAGCCCCACGGTAGTAATGTTGCGTCCGGGCACCAGATACATCGTCTCGCCGTAAGCAATGAGATAGCTGAAAGGCAGACAACGGGTGTCGGGATGGTGCATCAGCTTGCCGAAGCAGACGCTGAAAGCACCTATGGTAGCGGGCATGAGCACGTAGGCACCGCTGGCGGTCTTTGAGCCGCGCTCAAGTGTGCCGTAGTGCATGGGGCCCATCTTGTAGGCATGGTTGGAGAAGTTGGTGTTTGAACCGGCATTGTAGAATGAGAACTCGCCGCCGATGAGCAGGCTCGACTTGTGGTGGCTGGCCGAGAAGGGGCCGCAGAAGGCAG
>CAMOTK010000151.1 GCA_946625715.1 uncultured Prevotella sp.
TGACGGTGATGGTAGAGCCGACGCCCTCGCGCTCGAACTTCTCGGCGCAGGCGGCACTCTCGGCCACGCGACCGATGGTGGTGTCGCTGATGACGCACTCCACGGGCGAACCGTCGCCGTTGCGCAGGTTGCTCTCTATCAGGTTCTTCACTGCCTTGGCCAGACTCATGGTCTTCTCTTCAAGGCCCTCACGAATGCCACCCTGGCGACCGTCAATCGTCGGGCGAATACCAATCTTTGGATACGTTTTCTTCATTGTTTTGGGGTTTTTAGTCTGTTTGTGTGTGCAAATATACCAATTTTTCGCATAAAACATGCGGATTACTGAAGGAAAAAGTGTATTTTTGCACTAAATAACATTTACGACTATGACAGAAGGTTATCCTGTGAAGGCTTATGGCGTGCCGGTGAAACGCTATGTGCAGGTGATGGACTTGAAAGACGAGCCCGAGTTGATTGAACGCTACAAGCTGGCCCACAGCCGCGAACGCTTCTGGCCCGAGATTATGGCGGGCATTCGCGAGGTGGGCATCCTCGAGATGGACATCCACCTCAGCGGCAACCACCTGGTGATGATTGTGGAGACGGCCCTCGACTTCGACTGGGACACGGCGATGGCGCGCCTGGCCACGCTGCCGCGACAGGCCGAGTGGGAAGACCATGTGGCCCAGTTCCAGCAGTGCCGTCCCGGGCAGACGAGCGACGAGAAGTGGCACATGGCCCACCGCATCTTCCAGCTCTACGAAAGTCTTTAGTGAGCCAAACGCAAAAAGAGGGGTACACCGCGCAGGTGTACCCCTCTTTATATTATTAATAGGTATAGGCTTACTTCAGCAGAGCTTCGCGAGCGGCGGCAATCTTCTCCTTAGCCTCTTCGAGCTGACCCTTCAGTTCGGCCACGGTCGTAGCGTTGAGCACCGACAGGGGCTCGATGGCCTCGGCCACGGGAGCCAGTTCGCTGTCGTATTCGGTCAGGCGGTCGATGGCGTCCTTGAGGAGCACGATGCGGTAGGTGATGTTAGCTGCTGCATCGTCGTCGAAAGCGGCGAGGAACTTCTCCGAGTTCTGTGTGGTGACGAAGAGCTGCTCAACAACCGATGTGGCCACAATCTGCCAGAAGAAGTTGATGCGGCTGTTCTGGTTCATGGCGTCGTAGAGCTCCTGAGTGGTCTCGAAGATGGTAGAAGCGTCCTTGATGGCCTCGAACGAGGGGTCGTTGATGTCGGTGGCGAGCTTGGTGATGGCCTTGTCGTAGTCCTCGACGGGCATGTCGTAGAGCTTGGCAATCTCCTTGTCGACCTCGAGGGCGCTGAGGATGCGATACTTCTCGGCCAGCGTCTGGGCGTTGTCGGCCACAGCGGGGTCCATGAGGTAGTCGGGCTTCACCTGCTTCTCGGCGTCGGTGAGCTTGATGGTGCCGTCGCTGGCCACGATGGGCAGCTTCTTCAGTTTGGCGATTTCCGACGAGATGCTGTCGAGGTGCATCTTGATGCTGGCCTCGATTTGCGTCTGCTCAAAGCTCTTCTCAACGGGTTCTTCGGTGTTCTGAGCACTCTTGTTGCCTCCGCAAGCGGCGAAGACGATAGCTGCGAAAGCTACAGAAAGAATTGTAAGTTTCTTCATTGTTGTTTAATTGTTTTTGTTGTTACTAATATAATTAATGCGTTTTTTTGCGATTTATTGTTTTCTGACGAATTTTCCTGGCACATCGTTGAGCAGCAGCCCTGCGGCCACCATCATCATGAGCACCATGACGGCGAGGTTGAACCAGAGGGTCTTCACGGGCGTTGAGCCCACCATCTTCACGCTGCTGTAGAAGGGTGCGCGGCCGCAGTGGTTGCGCGGCGTGAGGAAGATGGTCATGCTGCGCGGCACGATGTAGCCGTCGATGATGTCGAGCGGGCGCTGCTGGTCGGCGCCGGTCACCAGTTCCTCGAGCCGCGTGTTGGCGTGGTCCTTCTTCAGCTGCACCATCTGCTCCTTGCCGTTCTGGCGTATGAACTTGGCCATGAGGGCGTCGGCCCGGAGCGTGGCGTCGTTGCTCCGGCGGGCCAGGATGCGCTTGGCCTGCTGCATGTAGGCGCGGAGCGACTCGGCCGACTCGTCGCCCGCATAGGGCTCGAGGCCGCACACGTCGGTGATGACGGGCAGGTTCTTGCGTATGACGTCCATGTGGATGGGCTTCTGCTCGCGGCCGCGGCGCTGCTCGTCGCAGAGCGTCTCGAGCTGCGACTGCAGTTCGTCGAGGAAGCACATGTTGTAGAACTGGTTCTCCTGTCGCTCGCGGTCGAGGTCGAAGAAGGGCGCCTCGTAGGCATTGTCGGTGTAGGACGTCACGGCCAGTGCCTCGTAGGCCCAGCGCGTGGGAATGACGTCGCCCACGATGGGCACGTTGCCCGTGGTGCTCTTGGGCGTCAGGTCCGAGAAGCTGACCACCAGGCCGCAGAGCAGTATCTGCGGAATGAGGAGCATGGGGATGCTGATGTAGATGGCCACCACCGAACTGAGACACTGCGAGAGCAGCAGGCCCACCAGGCTGGAGAGCAGGGCGGTGACGAAGAGCACGAGCCACCACACGGCGCCCAGGCCGCTGAGGCCCATGATGCTGTTGCCTATGACGACGAAGAGGAGCGTCTGCACGAGCGACACGCCGGCCATGTAGACTATCTTCGACCAGATGTAGCTGCCGTAGGAGAGGTTGAGGAATTTTTCGCGCTTCAGCAGGGCGCGGTCCTTGATAATCTCCTCGGCGCTGCCGCTCATGCCTATGAACGTGGCCACGATGACGGCCATGAAGTAGTAGCTGACGAGGTTCTTGTTGTCCATCACGGTGTAGCCCTCGGGCGGCGCAAAGCGGGTGAGCAGGGCGCACACAAGTGCCAGCACGGGCGCTTCGAGCAGGGTGATGGCCAGATACTGAACGTTGGTGATTTTGGTGCGGATGTTGCGGTGCAGGAAGATGGCAAACTGGCGCAGGGCGCTGGGCTTCTTCTGGTCCGATGCGGGCACGTCGCTCACCTGCGGCGCCGTGTCTTCCGGCCGGTTCTTCAAGTAGAGCTCGTGCCACTGCTGGGGCGTCGTCTTGCGCTCGTCGCTCAGCTCGCCGCTGCCCGTGAGCGCCTTCTCGTCGATGATGTTGAGCATCACCTCGGGGTTCACGTTGCCGCAGGTGGGGCAGGCGCTCGTGTCGGCGTCGGCATAGTTGGCCTCCTGCTTGAAGTAGGTGATGGCGTCGATGGGGTTGCCGTCGAACACGGGGTAGCCGCCCACGTCGAGCAGCCACAGGCGGTCGAACAGCTTGTAGACGTCGCTCGACGGCTGGTGGATGTTGGTCACGATGAGCTTGCCCTTGAACGTCTGCTCCTTCAGCAGGTTGACCACCTTCTCCGTGTCGGCCGACGAGAGGCCCGACGTGGGCTCGTCGAGGAAGAGCACGGCCGGCTCGCGAATGAGCTCCAGGGCAATGTTCAGTCGCTTGCGCTGTCCGCCCGAGATGTATTTGTTGATGGGCGAGCCCACCTTCAGGTCCTTGGCGGCGTCGAGCCCCAGGTCCTTCAGCGTCTTCATCACGCGGCGGTCCAGCTCGTCGTCGGGCATGCCCTCGAAGCAGAGCTTGGCCGTGAACCAGAGGTTCTGGTAGACGGTGAGCTCCTCGATGAGCAGGTCGTCTTGCGGCACGAAGCCTATGAGGTGTTTCGCCTCGGGCTCGGCAATGTCGTGGCCGTTGATGGTGATGGTGCCCTCCTGCGGGCGCAGACTGCCGTTGAGAATGGAGAGCAGCGTCGACTTGCCCGTGCCCGAACCGCCCATCACGGCCACCAGCTCGCCGCTGTGCAGCGTGAAGCTCAGGTCGTGCATGCCGTTCTGGCTGCCGGGGAAGCGGAAATTGATGTTGCGCCCGCAGAACTCCACCGTCTGCACCTGGTCTTCGGCCAGGCCGTTCTGCCGGTTGTGGGCGTCTATGATGTTCGAGTAGTAGAGAGGCTTACCGTTGCGGGGCTTGAGCACACTGCTCTGCAGCCACACCTGGAAGGCGCCCGCGAGCACGGGCACGTCGTTGAGCAGCACCGTGTCGCGGCCCAGATAGGTGAACACCAGCGTGCCGTCCTCAGGCTCCAGCAGCGTCTTCAGCTGGCCGTCGGCCCCGTCGAGGTCGGTCAGCATCACGTTGCCGCCAGCCTCGCCGGCCACAAACTGGCAGTAGTCGCCGAAGAGGCGGTCGCCGATGTGGAACTCGCTGGCCACCGTCTTGAACAGCACGTTCTGCCGCGCATCGCTGGCACCGCAGAACTCCATGACGCGCAACAGCAGCAACTGCTCTTCCTTCACCGGAATCTTGCCGTGCAGATTGGCGCAGATAGACTTAGCCGTGGCCTGCGTGTCCAGCTCGTCGGCCAGTTCGTAGGCCATGCGCATGTCGCTGTACAGGTCCAGATAGGTGCCCACGTTTCTGATACCGAAATGGTGACGCAGATAGTTCACGAGCATGTCTTTTGCCCGCGACTCGTCGACTTCCTCTTCCTTGCCAAACAAGGCAAACAAGCTGATAAACCCCGATAATATAATGTCGGTCATGTTAGCTTTAAGCCTTTAGTCTCTTTTTGGTTTGCCAAAATTTTTGGGCAAAGATACGAAATTCCTTGGATACTTCCAAACGTTTCAAGGAATAAATACGTCGTGGGGTGTTAATAATCGCATTTCTCCAAGCCCGCTTTTCCTCGTTTCACTGCCCTTTTCGCCTTATATTGCCAATCTACGACTTAAGTCGAAAGGTCTTCCGACTTAAGTCGTACGGTCTTTCGGCTTTAGTCGTAAGATCTTCCGACTTAAGTCGTAAGTT
>CAMOTK010000152.1 GCA_946625715.1 uncultured Prevotella sp.
GCGGCTACCCTTCACACCTACGCAAGCGCCAACGGGGTCGATGCGGTCGTCGTAGCTCTCAACGGCCACCTTGGCGCGCTCGCCCGGCATGCGTGCCACGCGGCGAATGGCAATGAGACCGTCGGCAATCTCGGGCACCTCGGCCTCCAGCAGTCGCTTCAGGAAGTCGGGGCTGGTGCGCGAGAGAATGATGCGCGGGTTGTTGTTCTCGTTCTGCACTTCCTTGACGATGGCACGAATGGTCTCGCCCTTGTGGTAGTTGTCGGCAGGAATCTGCTCCGACTTGGGCAGGTGCAGCTCGTTGCCCTCGTCGTCCATGAGGAGCACTTCGCGCTTCCACATCTGGTAGACCTCGCCCGAGACGATGGTGCCCACCTTGTCCTTGTACTTCTGGTAGAGCGAGTCGTGCTCGAGCTCCAGAATCTTCGAGGCGAGCGTCTGGCGCAGGTTGAGGATGGCGCGACGGCCGAACTTCTGGAAGTCGACCTCTTCCGACACCTCTTCGCCCACTTCGTAGTCGGGCTCAATCTTCTGTGCCTCGGTGAGAGCAATCTCCTTGTTCTCGTCCTTCACGTCGCCGTCGGCCACCACGATGCGGTTGCGGTGGATTTCGAAGTCGCCCTTGTCGGGGTTGACGATGATGTCGAAGTTCTCGTCGGAGCCAAACAGCTTGGCAATGACGTTGCGGAAGCTCTCTTCGAGCACGCTCACGAGCGTCGTGCGGTCAATGTTCTTTGTCTCTTTAAATTCCTGAAAGGTCTCAAACATGCTGGGGCCTTTCACATCTTTCTTTGTTGCCATTATATTTTTGTTTTTTTATTTGAATGCCAAAACATACTTGGTGCTCTTCACCTCGTCCATGGAGTAGGTCTTGTCGACCTCTACCAGCACGGGGCGCTTCTTGCCTTCGGGCACCTGCTTCTCTTTTGTGGTCACGGTGAACTGTCGTCCGTCGACGGCCTTCAGCACGCCGGCCACCTTCTTGCCGTCCTGCTGGAGCACTTCCACCTGGTCGCCCACGTGGTTCTTGTATTGCTGTTCCACCTTAAAGGGCTGGCCCAGTCCGGCGCTGCCCACCTCCAGTTCATAGTCGTCGAGCTCCTCGCCCAGCTTCTCTTGCAGGAAGCGGCTCAGCTCGGCACAGTCTTCAATCCATACGCCGTCGGCGTGGTCAATCTCGATAACGATGCGGTCGTCGCCGCCCATCTGGATGTCTACAAGGAAGTAGTCGCCCTCCTGGAGCCACTCTTCCACCAAAGTCTTAATTGATTCCTTAGTAATCATTTACGTCTATTTATAAAAGAATGAGGAACCCTTTCGAGTCCCTCATTCCACTGAACGGTTGCAAAGGTACGCATTTTCTGCGAAACCAGCAAATTTTTTCCTGACTTTTTGTTGCCTATGCCGCTTGTCGGGCCTTTTCGGCCTTCATCATGCGCTGCCACTTGAAGTAGCCCAGCACGGCAATCACCACGTAGAGGCCGTAGAGTCCTGCCTTGAAGGGTATGCCCTTCTGCACGTAGAGCACGGTGCACACCACGTCGACCACTATCCAGAACCACCACTGCTCAATATACTTGCGCGAGAGCGCCCACAGGCCCACAAACGAGAGGGCGTTGGTGAACGCGTCGAGCAGGGGCACGGTGCTGTTGGTCCACGTTATTAATATATAATAGGTGGCAGCCCAGGCAGCGAAGAAACACACGGCCGTGGGCAGATAGAGGCGCAGGGGCATGTGGCCGATGCTGTTGGTGTGCGCTGACTTCTTGGGCCGTTTCAACCACATGGCCAGGCCATAGACGGCGGCCAGCGTGTAGTAGCACGCCATGCCGGCATCGCCATAAAGGCCATGGCTGTAGTAGAGATAGATGTCGAGGGCGGGCATGATGATGCCTACCACCCACAGGGCTATGTGGGCGCGATATTCGAGCCAGATGTAGAGCAGCCCGAGCAGGGTGGTTGTGAGGTCAAGCCAGTCGAGAGTCATGATGCTTGTATGGTTAGAAGCGCAGTGTCACGTTGCCCATCATGGTGAATCCGGCCATCGGGATGAAGCCAATCTGGTAGTAGCGGTTGTCGTTGGGGTGGCCGTAGTCCTCAACAATCGAGGAGTAGACCCATCCGCTGGCAGCGTAGCGATGGTTGAACACGTTGTTGAAGTTCAGGGCGAAGACAGCCTCCTTGAGCACCTTCTTGAGCTTGAGCGTGTAGCTCAGGCTGGCGTTCGACACGCAGTAGGCGGGCAGCGAGCGGTCCTTGTTGGCCGTGTTGTCCAGATACTGGCGCGACACCATGTTGGTGTGCCACGTCAGCTGCAGGCCCTTGTAGTGGGCGTTGACGAAGCCGTTGAGGATGACCGACGGCGAGAAGGCCAGCGTGGAGTTGTCGTAGTGGATGATGCGGAAGTCGTCTTCCCAGTTGACGCTGGCGTGCTCGTCGAAGTCCTTAATCTTGTTCTGGCTCAGCGCGGCGTTGGCCTCGATGGTGAGCCACGAGGTGGGGTCGACGCCGGCCTGCAGTTCCACGCCCATGCGGTAGGAGTCCTTGATGTTGGTAGTCAGGTTCTCGCCAATGTCGGAGAGTTCGCCCGTCTGCACAAACTGGTTGGTGTACTTCATGTAGTAGAAGTTGGCGCCGGCGCGGAAGCCCTCGGTGTTGAACGTGTAGCCCAGCTCGAAGTCGGTCAGTCGCTCAGCCTTCGGGGCGGGGTAGGAGCCGTTGTCGGTGAAGTTGTTGCGCTCGGGTTCGCGATGGCTGATGGCCACAGAGCCGTAGACGCGGTGGCCGCCCGTGTGCCAGGAGAAGCCGGCCTTGGGGTTCAGGAAGTTGTACTTCTCGTTGATGTCGAGCTGCTGGTTGTGGTAGCGGTTGCCCTCGTCGTAGAACTTGTCGTTGATGCCGTCGGTCTTGTAGCCCACGTGGCGGAACTGCACGTCGGCAAACACGTCCCACTGCCGACTGATGGTGTAGGCAGCCTTCACGAACACGTTGCCGTCGAGCTTGTGGGCGTCGCTGTCGTAGTATTTGTAGTAGGGCTTCTTGCCGGCCGCGTTGGCACCGTTGAGCTCAGGATAGGTGCCCCAGACGAGCAGCTGGTTCACGATGGGGTCGGCGGCATAGGTCAGCCGGCCGAAGTGGTTGCCGTCGAAGTTCTGCAGCGACAGGCCGCCGATGACGTCCCAGCGCTCGTCCTTGTAGTTGGCGTTCCACACCAGGCCGTACTGGTGCTGGCTGAGGCCCTTCTTGCGCACGAAGTCGGTGCGCTTGATGTTGTTGCCGTTGGCATCGAGGGCCACCAGGCCGAACTTCGAGAGCTTGTTTTGCGGGCGGAACTCCTCGTAGTAGCCGTAGCCGTAGGTGTAGTGCAGCGTGGCCGCGGTGGTCCAGTGGTCGCTGATGTTCCATGCCATCGACAGCAGGTTGTGGTTCTGCCAGAAGTTGTCGGTGGTCTTGTCCCAGAGCGTGCCGTCGGCCATCTGGTAGCGGTTGGTGCTGAAGGCATAGGCGTTGCCGGGCGTCTTCTGCTCCAGCGGCGTGATGGTGATGGCCTCGTAGAGCGAGTTGAAGCGTCCCAGGCCGCGGTCCCACATGTCCTTGTAGGTCTTGATGCCAGAGTTCTCGCCGTAGATGCCGTCCATAATCGAGAGGTCGTCGTTGCCGGCCGTCACGCCGTTCCACGCCTGTCCCGTGTGCTCATAGTTGCCAATGTGCTTGTATCTGACGATGAGCTTGTCCGACGCCATGAACGTCAGTCCGCCGTAGAACGAGCCGCTGTTGCCCTGCGTGCCGTGAATGAAGCCGTCGGTCTTCGTGTGGTGGTAGGCACCGTCGATGATGAGGCGGTTCCACAGCAGGCCCGTAGAGAACTTGCCGCCGACGTTCCATGTGTTGTACGACCCGTAGCTGCCCGACACCTCGAGGCTGGGCGTAGGCAGCGGCGTGGCTGTGGCCAGTGCCACCGTACCGCCGAAGGCACCGTCGCCGTTGGTCGACGTGCCCACGCCGCGCTGTATCTGCACCGAACCTAAGAGCGAGCCATACGAGTTCATGTTGGCCCAGAACACACACTGGTCTTCGGGCGAGTTGAGGGGCACACCGTCGAGCGTCACGTTGATGCGCGAGTCGGCAGCGCCGCGAATACGCATATACGTGGTGCCCGTGCCCAGGCCGTTCTCGCTCCAGGCCACCACGCCCGGCGTGCGGGCAAAGAGGAAGGGCAGCTCGCGCCCCGTGTTCGAGAAGGCGCCCAGCTCCTGCTTCTTGATGTTGGTCACGGCGTAGGGCGCATTCTTCTGTGCGCGCACGCCTTTCACCACCACCTCGCTCAACTTCTCCACCTGCGTAGAGTCGTAGAGAGCGGCGCGGTTCTGTCCGTCTGCTGTTGTTGCAGCCACTGCAAGGGCCGCCATAGCTAAAAGCTTTTTCATGTTGATTCTTTTTTCTACCTTTAATTAATTAATAATAAAAGGGGGTCATGTAGTGTACTTATCCATCCCTACGTCGGCATTACCCGCATCAGGTTCAGAAGGGTATCATCTCAGCCCACACCCGTGAGCACCCCTTGACATGCACTTTGCAAATCGGGTGCAAAGGTACGAATAAGCGAGTGAAAAACCAAATTTATTTGTGTTTTTCTGAGCGGGAGTACCTTCGAGACGGTGTTTCAAAGGTACGAATAAGCGAGTGAAAAACCAAATTTATTGGCGTTTTTCTGAGCGCTTAATATTAGCAAATCGACCAAAAAAGACAGAAAAAAGAC
>CAMOTK010000153.1 GCA_946625715.1 uncultured Prevotella sp.
GAGGCCAAGTGGCTCTTCGGCGTGCCTGCCAAGCAGATTCAAGTGCTCGTCCACCCGCAGAGCATCGTACACTCGGCCGTGCAGTTCGTCGACGGCAGCGTCAAGGCCCAGCTCGGTGTGCCCGACATGCGCCTGCCCATCCAGTATGCCTTCAGCTATCCCGACCGTCTGCATCTCAGCGGACCGCGCCTCGACCTCTTCAAGCATCCGCTGGAGTTCTTCGAGCCCGACCTGGAGAAGTTCCGCTGTCTGGCCCTGGCCTTCGAGGCCATCGACCGCGGCGGCAACATGCCCTGCATCGTCAATGCGGCCAACGAGATTGTCAACCGTGCCTTCCTTGAAGACCGCTGCGGCTATCTGCAGATGGCCGACGTCATTGCACAGACCATGCAGCGCGTCAGCTTCGACAAGGCACCCACCTACGAGACCTACATACAAACCGACGCTGAGGCCCGCCGCGTGGCCGCCGAGCTGTTGGCTTGATTCCAAAACCGAATAAAACGAAACAACAATGGAAATATTTCTGATAAGACTATTGCAATTCATGCTGGCCATCAGCCTTCTGGTACTGCTCCACGAGGGCGGCCACTTCTTCTTCTCAAAGCTTTTCGGCGTCCGCGTAGAAAAGTTCTACCTTTTCTTCGACCTCGGCATAGGCAAGTGGACGGGCAAACTGTTCAGCTTCAAGCCTAAGACGAGCGACACTGAGTATGGCGTGGGCTGGCTCCCCCTGGGCGGCTACTGCAAAATTTCGGGCATGATTGACGAGAGCTTCGACACCGAACAGATGAAACAGCCCGTGCAGCCGTGGGAGTTCCGCTCGAAACCGGCCTGGCAGCGCCTGCTCATCATGATTGGCGGCGTGCTGGTCAACTTCCTGCTGGCGCTCTTCATCTACTCGCAAATCCTGTTCTGGTGGGGCGACACCTATATCCCCCTGAAGAACATGACGATGGGTATGAAGTTCAATCAGGAAGCCAAGGCCTACGGTTTCCAGGACGGCGACATCCTCGTCAGCAGCGACGGCAAGGACTTCAAGGACTTCAGTGCCGACCTCTTCCGTCAGGTGTCTGAAGCCCACGAGGTGGTGGTGCTGCGCAATGGCAAGGAGACTACGGTGAAACTGCCAGGCGAACTGAACCTGCTCGACATGATTAAGTCGGAACCGCGCTTCATGGAACCTCTGCTCTCGGCTGAGGTCGACAGCGTGGCCGAGGGTACGCCTGCGGCTCAGATTGGCTTGCAGAAGGGCGACGTCATCCGTGCCGTCAATGGCCATGAGGTCGACTCCTACAACGCCTTTGTCAACGAGATTGGTCGGCTGTCCGACATGATGGCTTCGGCCCAGACCGCGCAGGACAGTCTGAAGATTCGCACCGTCAGCCTGGTCTACGCCCGCGGCGAGCAGACCGATACCGTGCAGACCGTGCTCAGCAGCGACCTGAAGTTGGGCTTCCTGAAGAACGGCGTGGCTGCCGTCTATAAGCCTGTCACCATTGAGTATGGCTTCTTCGAGAGCATTCCCGCCGGCATCAAGTATGGTTGGAACGTGCTGAAAGGCTATGTCGACGACCTGAAGTATGTCTTCTCGGCCGAAGGAGCCAAGTCGCTCGGCGGATTTGGTGCCATCGGCAGCCTGTTCCCGCCAGTGTGGGATTGGTATCTCTTCTGGAAGATGACGGCCTTCCTCTCCATTATCCTCGCCTTCATGAACATTCTGCCCATTCCGGCACTCGACGGCGGCCACGTGCTCTTCCTCATCTACGAGATGATGACGGGTCGCAAGCCTTCGGAGCAGTTCATGATTCGTGCCGAGTATGTGGGCTTCGGTATCCTCATACTCTTGATGGTTGTCGCCAATCTGAACGACATCCTAAGATGGTTGGGATACTTATAAACAGAATCCAGACCAACAAATAGTACATGGCCACCTGCAAGACCGTCGCGTGAAGTCCGTCGATGCTTGCAAGTGGCCATTTTTGTAGCCATTCTAAAACGGTGTTCAGACCGCCGACAATGGCAAAGAGCGCCTGGGCTATGGGGGCAAAGGGCAGCACGAGAAGCAGCACCGTGCCGTAAAGAATGAGCGTCGTGGCGGGCATCACCACGAGATTGGTCACCATGAACCACACGCTGACCTGTCCGAAATGGTAGACCAGCAGGGGCAGCACGCCTATCTGTGCGCTGAAGCTTACGGCCATAATGCCCCAAAGCCACTTCAGGATGGGGTGTCGTTGCAGAAAGCGTATCGTCACCTTATTATTATATAATAGGGGCATCATCAGCAAGATGGACAGCACGGCCATGTACGACAGTTGGAAACTGACGTTGAACAGGGCGTAGGGATTGGCCGTGAGCAGGAGTAGGGCAGAGAAGGCCAGGGCGTTGACCGACATTTGGTCGCGGTGGGCCAGCGACAGCAGGGCATAGATGCTGAGCATCGTGGCCGCGCGGGTGACACTGGGCGACAGGCCGGAAAGGAAGGCGAAGCACCAGATGCCGAGCACCAGCAACACCTGCGAGACGAGTCGAAAGCGCCTGACGGGCAACAGCAGCGACAGCAGTGCATAGATGATGCCGAGGTGCAAGCCGCTGAGGGCCAGAATGTGCGATGCGCCCGTGTCGGCATAGGTGTCTTTCACTTCGCGCGACAAGGCCGACTTGTCGCCTAAGGTCATGGCGGCCAACACGCCGTAGACGTCGCTCGTGGCACCCCATTGCCGGAGTTTTTGCAAAACGCTGTGTCGTTTTTCTAAAAACAAAAGGCGCGTTTTTTGAAAACGCGACAAGCCGTTGAGCGGCAGGGCTTCCGTATGCCAAGTGCGGATGAAGCACTGGCCGGAGTAACCGTTCACCGTCAGGTAGCGTCCGTAGTCGAAACCATTGCGGCCCTGGTCGGTGGGCATCGCTATGCGCGTCTGCACCACCAGCCCGTCGCCCACCTGCAGTTGTCGGCTTTGCTCACTCTTCCAAATATAGCCCCTCACCTTTCGGCCGTTGTCCGTCAGCAGCAAGTCGCAGGCCAGCGTCTTCGGCTTTTCTACCATTTCCGAGGCAATGACCATCTGGTAGGTGTACATCTGCTGGTCGTCGGCATATTGGAGCGACTGCCGGTGATAGCTCAGCAGCGTCAGTCCGAAGAGAAAGAAGAACAGGTGGAGCAGCAGGGTGTTGGTCAGGGGCAACCGCAGGGTCAGAATCGTCGGCACCAATACCACTGCCATCGCTATCAGGCCATAGACATGGGCAATCGAAAAGGCATCGCCCGCCACGATGCCTAACATCACGGCTACGGCAATGCCTACGAGTGGAGCGCTGATGTAAGCCTTCATCGCTCACGGATATCTGAAAGCTACTATTGCTTGCGGTCTTGGATGAGGAACACGGCGCAGGCTCCTGCTGCCAGCAGCGCACCAGCCACGTACATCATCGACGTCTGACTGCTGCCCACCAGGTGCAGGATGGTGCCACCGCAAGAGGCTGCCACAATCTGAGGCAGGCAGATGGCGCAGTTGAACAGACCTAAGTAAGCACCCATGTGGCCATAGCCCTGCAGGGCGTTGGTGACCAGCGTAAACGGACAAGCCAGCATGGCTGCCCAGGCGCAGCCGATGAGCACGAAGGGCACAATCTGCAGGTACTGGTTGGGGCAGAACGGTATGAGCACAAAGCCCAGGCCGCCGAGTATCAGACTGACGGAGTAGGCCGTCTTCATGTTTGAGAAGCGCGGAATCATCGTTGCCCAGACGACGCTGCTCACGGCCTGAATGGCATAGAGCACGCCCGTCCAGTTGCCTGCCGTCTGGTAGGCCTCGGTCTCTGAGTCGGCCGTGTCCCAAACGGTCAGCGAAACGGCATCGACCACGTAGGTCCACATATAAAGGAAAGCGGCCCAGCAGAAGAACTGCACCAGCGAGACGCGCCAGAAGTTGCCTGGAGCTCGCTTCAGCAGGGCTATCCAGTTGGCTTTGTCCTCAGCCTCGGCAGGAGCAGGGTTATACTCGGCATAATCCTGCGGGTTCCACTCCTTCACCTTCAGCGTTGTGTAGATGACGCAGAGGATGAGAATGGCGGCACCCACGTAGAACGACCAGATGACCGAGTCGGGCACAACGCCCTTGGCGGCCACGTTCTTAATGCCCAGCCATGTGAAGAGGAAGGGGAAGATGAAACCAGCCACCGAGCCGGCATTGCACAGGAACGACTGTATGCTGTAGGCCTTGCCTTTCTGCTCCTCGTTCACCATGTCGCCCACCAGCATCTTAAACGGCTGCATGGCCATGTTGAGCGATGTGTCGAGCAGCATCAGCGCAAACAGACCGAAGATGAGGGCCACCGACACTGTCATGCCGAAAGAGCCGGCATTAGGCAGCAGGCACATCACAGCCACAGCCACGGCGGCGCCGATGAACAGATAGGGAATGCGGCGGCCGAAGCGCGTCCACGTCTTGTCGCTCAACGTGCCCACTACGGGCTGTACAATCATGCCCATCAGCGGCGGCAGAATCCAGAAGAAGCTCAGGTCGTGCGGGTCGGCACCAAGTGTTCTGAAAATGCGCGAAATGTTGGCACTCTGGAGTGCGTAGGCAATCTGCACTCCGAAAAATCCGAAACTCAAGTTCCAGAGTTTCCAAAATGACATGTTTGGTTTCTGTTTCATTATCGTCTTTTGTTTTAATTTTTCATT
>CAMOTK010000154.1 GCA_946625715.1 uncultured Prevotella sp.
GATGAAGGGGCGGGCCTGCAGTGTGGCGGTGGTGCTGACGATGATGGGGGTTTGCTCAAACATCTCGTCGAGCAGGTGGTCGCGGAAGCGGGGGTCGCAGGATGCCTCGTTGCCGATGCGCAGGTAGGGGAAGGCGGCAGCGGTGAGCATGTCGCAGATTTCGTCGACGGCGCGGTTGGTGTAGGCGGTGAGGAGTAGGGCGCCCCCCTTTTGCTGTGTCTGGACCAAGGCTTCCTCGACCATGAAGCGCAGGGCCATTGAGGTTTTGCCCGTGCCCGGCGGACCAACGAGCAGGAAGAAGTCGCGGGCCTGACGGATGCGCAGCAGCACGTCGTCGTAATGGGGATGATAGCTGCGCGAGAGCTGCAGCGACGTGTCGGCCTCGGGCACTCGTTGGCCTAAGAGCACCTGCTGGCGACGAGGCTCGGCCGAGAGCAGTTGGTGCAGACTGCGAATGGCGCTGTTGGTGGTGATGTCCGACGTGCCGTGCTCTATGGCCCACGTCTTTGAGGCGTCGAAGAGCAGCGGGTTCTGTTGTCCGTCGTTGAGGCGCACCACGAGGCGTTCGGTCTCAATCGCCTGCAGGGTGCCCTTGAAGAGAATGGCTCGGCGGACGTCGGGTTCGCCGTCGTAGCTGTAGACGTAGACCATGTCGCCGCGGCGGAAGTTGGGAGCTCCCCCCGGCCCCACCGAGAGTGGGGTGGTAGGCGTGGAGTTGAGGGTGAAAATCAACGTGTCGTAGCCTGTGTAGTCGCTGCTCTTTTCGCGCTCTTCGAGGCGCAGACCGATGTAGATGTTGCCCGTCTCAAGCTTCTCCGTGAGCGGCATCTGCCAGAGATAGGCGGCCGCAGAGCCTTGTCCTTCCTGAGCGCCTACCTTCGAGAGTAGCTGTTCGCGATAGACGAAGGTCATCATGCGCTCGTAGTAGCGGTGGAGCACCGATGGCTCTGGGCGTATGGGGGCGAGCACGCTGTTGAGTTGCGGCGCAATGTAGCGGTCGAAGAAGGCGTCGCGCTGCACGTTTCGGTAGATGGCCGCCAGGTTCAGGTGGGGCACCAGTCGGCCGAAGCCTTCGCGGGCAATGAGATATTCGGTGGCCACCACCTGGTTGCGGAAGCGGATGGCTTCGCGGAAAAGCTGTTGGTAGAAGTTGACCACGAGCAAGCCTTCGGCGGCGGGGTAGCGCGAGTAGAGCAGGCGGATGTCGGCTCGCTGGTCGCTGATGCCGAAGTTGTAGCGCAGGATGCCGTAGTAGAGCAGCAGCTGCACGTAGTGGTCTTCGCGCTGTCGCTGCGAGGAGTGGCGCTCAATGTTCATGTTCTTGCCCGCCTTCTGCTCGACGAGCAGGTGCATGTCGGTGGTCATGAGGTCGACGCGCCCTTGCAGTCCGAGGCGCTCGCAGACGAACGACGGTTCGAGCAGGGCTTTCTCTTTCAGTTGTGGGGTGGGGAAGAGCACGTCGACCACCTCGCGCAGGTTCTCGCACTGCCGCTCGGCGTCGCTCGCAAACTGCTGGCTGTTGAAGCCCTCGCAGGCGCAGAACTGCAGCACCTGCTGGCGGAAGGTGTTGCTGATGCTGCGCTCGACGCTGAAGTCGGGGTCGTGAATAAGGTCGTCGAGTGCCTGTCCGGCGAAGATACCCAAGAGGATGGGCTGTGTGTTGGCGCGTGGCTTCAGACGGTTGGCGGTGTAGAGTAATGGACTGTGGCCGTAGTCGGTGAAGCAGGCGGCGATAGACGAGATGTCGACAAGGAAGTCGGGCTCGACGACCACCAGGCGCGGACTGACGTTCAGATGCTCAACATGGCAGTCGAGCAGATTGAGCTGCATGCCCTCGCGCAGCAGCTTCCTGAGATAGCCGAGGTCGACGCCGCCCTCGGTCTGACTGTAGTCGACGATGAGTTCGCCGTGGTCGCTGTCGGCAAAGATGGTGCTGTCGTCCCAGCGGCGCACGATGCAGCGTATGCAGCGGGCGTTGACGGGTGGCAACTTGGCGTTGTCGGGCCGATTGGCAGGCAACCGGCTGAGCAACGTGCCCGGCACATCCTCGTGCATGACGGCCGAGACGAAGCGCACCAGCGCCCTGAGGTCGTAGCGCAGCTGTTCGGCCGAAGGCACAGTGCTCTCGTTGCTGTGGCGGCGCGCGGCCTGAATGTCCTGTCGGTCGGCCTGCCCGATGCCGTGCTCCCTACAAAGGAAGTCAATCTGCGAAAAGAGGTTGCCGAAGCCCTGGCCCGACTGCCGCGTGGCTTCAGCACAGCAGAGCACCAACGCCTCGTGCATGCGTCGGCATGAGGCGTCGGTGGGGCCTTCGTCGAGAATAGACAGACAGATGTCGAACAGCTCCTGTGCGCTCATGGGGCTTTAGTCGTCGGCGATGATGAAGTCGAGCTGTCGCTTCTCGACGTTGGCGCGGGCCACCTGAATGCGGATGGGGTCGCCCAAGCGGTACTTACGGTGGTGGCGGCGTCCCACGAGCTGGTAGTTGCGCTCGTCGTAGTCGTAGTAGTCGTCGTCGAGGTCGCGCATGCCCACAAGTCCTTCGCAGTGGTTCTCGTCTATTTCTACGTAGATGCCATACGACTGGATGCCCGAGATGTGGCCGTCGAACTTCTGGCCTACGTAGTCGCCCATGAACTCCACCATCTTATATTTAATGCTGTCGCGCTCGGCAAACTGGGCCGTCTGCTCCATCTGGCTCGACTGTTCGCAAAGCTCCTCGTAGTGGTCCTGATTGGCCGAGCGTCCGCCGTTCTGGTAGCGGGTAAGCAGTCGGTGGACCATCGTGTCGGGATAGCGGCGTATGGGCGATGTGAAGTGGGTGTAGTAGTCGAAGGCCAGTCCGTAGTGGCCAATGTTGTGGGTAGAGTATTTGGCCTTCATCATCGAGCGCAGGGCCACGGTCTCGATGAGTTTCTGTTCGCCCTTGCCCTGAGCGCTCTCCATCAGGCTGTTGAGGCTCTTCGAGATGGCGCCGCGCGTGCCGCTGGTCTTCAGCTTGTAGCCCAGCGGTGCCACCACCTGGCGCAGCGACTCCAGCTTCTGCGGGTCGGGCTGGTCGTGAACGCGGTAGACGAAGGTCTTTTTCGATTTGACCCCCTTCTTATTCCCCGAGGGGTTGCCGATGTATTCGGCCACGGTGCGGTTGGCCAGGAGCATGAACTCCTCGATGAGCTGTGTGGCGTCGTTCGACTTCTTGAAGTAGCAGCGCGTGGGGTGGCCCTTCTCGTCGACGTCGAAGTGCAGTTCCTCTCGGTCGAAGCGCACTGCTCCGTTCTTGAAGCGGCGCTCGCGCAGTGCCTTGGCCATCTTGTCGAGCATCATCAGCTTGTCGGCATTGTCGCCCTTCTTGTTCATCAGGATTTCCTGCACCTCTTCGTAGCAGTAGCGGCGGTCGGAGCGTATGACGGTGTGGGCCAGGTGCCACGACTTGATGTTGGCAGCCTCGTCCATCACGAAGATGACGCTGTAGCAGAGCTTGTCTTCATTGGGCCTGAGCGAGCAGATGAAGTTGCAGAGCCGCTCGGGCAGCATGGGTATGGTGCGGTCGACGAGATAGACGCTCGTGGCGCGCTTCACGGCTTCCCTGTCGATGACGGAGCCTTCCTTCACGTAGTGCGACACGTCGGCAATGTGGACGCCCACTTCATAGACGCCCCCTTTGTTGCTCTCCGAGGTGGTCAGACTGCGGATGCTCAGTGCGTCGTCGAAGTCCTTGGCGTCGCGCGGGTCGATGGTGCAGGTGAACACCTGGCGGAAGTCCTCGCGCTCCTCAAGGTCCTGCGGCGTGATGTCGGCCGAAATCTTCTCGGCAGCCTCTTCCACGTTCTTCGGATACTTGTAGGGCAGACCGTACTGCGCCAGTATGGCGTGCATCTCCACGGTGTTGTCGCCCTGCTCGCCCAGCACGTCGACCACCTCGCCCACCATGTTCTTCGACTCCTTCGAGGGCCACTGGGTGATTCTGACCACCGCCTTCTGGCCGTCCTTGCCGCCCTTGAGCTTCTTCTTCGGAATCAGGATGTCGTGTACGAAGATGTTGCCCTCGGTGATGAGGAAGGCAAAATCCTTCTCCACCTTCAGCGTGCCCACGGCCTGGTCCATCTTGTGCGAGAGAATCTCGGTGACCATAGCCTCCTTGATGTGGTTCTGTCGGCGCGCCATGAGTGCCACCCTGACGCGGTCGCCGTTGTTGGCATACATCGAGTTGCGCTCAGAGACGAAGATGGGCGTGCCGCCGCCGTCGGGCAGAA
Organism: uncultured Prevotella sp.; assembly: GCA_946625715.1. Taxonomy (GTDB): domain Bacteria; phylum Bacteroidota; class Bacteroidia; order Bacteroidales; family Bacteroidaceae; genus Prevotella. Next base: position 4,254 of record CAMOTK010000154.1, read on the forward strand.
ACGAGTTCTTGCCGTTGGCCTTGCGCACGAAAGTGCCTTCCTGCACCTGCGTCTTCAGGTTCAGTCGGTAGTGGTTGTCGCTGGTCTTGGAGAGATAGTCGTCCCACGTCATCTCGTCCATCACGTCGATGGCGAGCATCTTCAGCGGGTGCGTATCGAGTCTGAGAGCTTTGAAAATCTGTTTCAACGAGAATGCCTCGTTGGGACTGGCTTGGAAGAAGCCTTGCAGGGCGTCGGCCACCTGCTTCTTCGACAGTCGTTTGCCGCCTTTTTTCTTTCCCATAGTCTTCATGTGTTTTATAATTGTTTATTCTTCATCTTGCCACCTGAGCCATCCATTTCAACTGGTAACAATTTGTTACCGTTTCATTTCCTTCTTTGGAAAGGCGTCCT
>CAMOTK010000155.1 GCA_946625715.1 uncultured Prevotella sp.
TTCGTGCGCCTGTTTCCCGACATTCCCAAGGGCCACCCCGTCACGGGCAGCATCTTCATGAACATTGCCGCCAACATGCTGGGACTCGACAATGCCGCCACACCACTCGGACTGAACGCTATGGAGCAGATGCAGGAACTGAACACGAAGAAGGACACGGCCTCGAACGCCATGATTATGTTTCTCGTGCTCAACACCTCGGGACTGACGCTCATTCCCGTCTCCATACTCGTCTACCGCGTGCAGATGGGCGCACAGCAGCCCACCGACGTCTTCGTGCCCATCCTGCTGGCCACCTTCTTCTCTACGCTGGCCGGCATCATCGTCACCTCGCTCTACCAGCGCATCAACCTGCTCAACCGCACGCTGCTGCTCACCCTCGGTGGTGCCTGCGCCGTCATCGCCGCCATCATCTGGGGATTCTCGCAGCTCGACCCTGAAACCATGAACAAGGTGAGCACCTCGGTGGCCAACATCCTGCTCATGACCATAATCGTCGGTTTCATCGCCGCCGGCATGCGCAAGCGCGTGAACGTTTACGACGCTTTCATCGAAGGTGCCAAGGATGGGTTCACTACCGCCGTGCGCATCATTCCCTACCTGGTGGCCATACTCGTTGGAATCGGCGTTTTTCGCGCTTCCGGCGCCATGGACTACCTCATACAGGCCATCGGCTCGGGCATCGAGGCTCTGGGCTTCGACAGCCAGTTTGTGGGCGCCCTGCCCACGGCCCTCATGAAGCCCCTCTCGGGCAGCGGCGCACGCGGCATGATGGTCGACGCCATGACCACCTACGGTGCCGACTCGTTTGTGGGCCGCCTGAGCTGCGTCTTCCAGGGCAGCACCGACACCACATTCTACATCCTGGCCGTCTACTTCGGCTCGGTGGGCATACGCTACACACGCCACGCCGTGGCATGCGGTCTGCTGGCCGACCTGGCCGGCGTCGTCGCAGCCATCGCCATTTGCTATATGTTCTTTGCTTAATCTGAACTATGTCGAAACTTGCATCTTTAGCTAAAGACACGGCCATCTACGGGCTCTCGAGCATCATCGGCCGTTTCATCAATTATCTGTTGGTGCCCCTTTACACCGCCAAACTGTCGGCCGCATCGGGCGGCTACGGCGTCATCACCAACATGTATGCCTACACGGCGCTCATCCTGGTGCTCCTCACCTTCGGTATGGAGACCACCTACTTCCGCTTCAACAACAAGACCCACGAGGACAGCATGCGCGTCTACTCCACCACGCTCATCAGCGTGGGCACCGTAGCGCTGGCCTTTGTGGCCGTCGTGCTGCTCTTCCTCTCGCCCATCAGCCGGCTCATGGGCTACGCCGACCATCCTTCCTACGTGTGGGTCATGGCCGTCACCGTGGCCATCGACGCCTTCCTCTGCATCCCCTTTGCCTACCTGCGACAGCAGAAGAAGGCCCTCAAGTTTGCGGCGCTCAAACTGCTCAACATCATCATGAGCATCCTGCTCAACATCGTCTACTTCGCCATTATCGGCGGCACCGAGGTGGGCTACGCCTTCTACATCAACCTCTGCTGTTCGGCCATGCTCGGCGTCTGCCTCGTCCGCGAGCTCACGGGCTTCCGCTATGTGTTCGACGGCGCCCTGCTGCGCCGCATGCTCAGCTATGCCTGGCCCATACTGATTCTCGGCATTGCCGGCATCCTCAACCAGACGGCCGACAAGATGCTCTTCCCCTACATCTACAAGCAGGCCGACGTCATGCAGCAGCTCGGCATCTACGGCGCCTGCGCCAAGGTGGCCATGATTATGGCCATGATTACGCAGGCCTTCCGCTATGCCTACGAGCCTATCGTCTTCGCCGGCGTCAAGGACAAGGACCAGCACGCCATGTACGAGCAGGCCATGAAGTACTTCATCATCTTCACCCTGCTGGCCTATCTCATGGTCATTGCCTATATCGACGTGCTGAAAATCTTCATCATCCGCAACAGCGACTACTGGGTGGGACTGCAGGTGGTGCCCATCGTCATGGCCGCCGAAATCATGATGGGCATCTACTCGAACCTCTCCATCTGGTATAAGGTGACCGACCGCACCATCTGGGGAGCCATCTTCTCGGGCATCGGCTGCGCCGTGCTCATCGCCATCAACGTCATCTTCGTGCCGCGCTACGGCTACATGGCCTGCGCCTGGGGCGGATTTGCCGGCTACGGCGTGGCAATGGTCGTCTCCTATCTCGTCGGACAGAAGTACTATCCGCTCAACTATCCGCTCAAGGACATCGCGCTCTACACGGTGCTCGCCGCAGTGGCCTTCGCCGCCATGACCTATACCAACAGCCACTACTCGCTCTTGGTGGCCCTGCTGCTCAACACGCTCGTCGTCGTGCTCTTCCTCGCCGTGGTCGTCAAGCGCGACTTCCCGTTGCGCCACCTGCCCGTCATTGGTAAATACTTTAAATAAAAATATGTAAGAATGAAAAAACTGCTCTTTTCACTGTTGACGCTACTCTCTGCTGCGACGGCTCACGCCGACGAGGGCATGTGGATGCTCTACAACCTGCCACAGGCCGTCTACCAGCAGATGCAGACCGAGGGCTACAAACTGCCCTACGAACAGCTCTACAAGGCCGACGACGCCATCATGAAGTCCGTCGTCAACTTCTCGGGCTACTGCTCGGGCGTGGTCGTCTCGCCCGACGGACTGGTCTTCACCAACCACCACTGTGGCTTCGAGGCCATTCGCTCCCATTCCACCGTCGAGCACGACTACATGCTCAATGGTTTCTACGCCCATTCCTTCGAAGAGGAACTGCCCAACAAGGACATGTTCGTCAGTTTCATGATTGACCAGCGCGACGTCACCGACGAACTGCTCGCCAAAGGCATCAACGACCTGCCGAAGAGCAAACGCTCCCATTTCATCGATAGTATTCAGTCGGCCATGACCAAGGAAATACACAAAACCGACTCTACGCTGCGACTGGAAATCAAGCCTTTCTACGAGAGCAACCGCTACTATGCCACCACCTATCGCGACTTCCGCGACCTGCGACTGGTCTTCACCATCCCCAAGTCGATGGGTAAGTTCGGCGGCGAAACCGACAACTGGATGTGGCCCCGACAGACGTGCGACTTCTCGGTGTTCCGCATCTATGCCGACCCGAAGACCAACGGACCGGCCGACTACTCGAAGGACAATGTGCCTTATCGCCCGGAACACTGGGCCAAAGTCAGCATGGACGGCTATCAGGAAGGCGACTTCAGCATGACCATGGGTTATCCCGGCTCTACCAGCCGCTACCTCTCCAGCTACGGCATCATGGAGCGCTACGAGCAGAACGCCATCCGCGCTCAGGTGCGTGGCGTCAAGCAGGAGGTCATGAAGCGCCACATGGATGCTTCCGAGGCCGTGCGCATCAAGTACGACTCGAAGTATGCCACCAGCTCTAACTACTGGAAAAACTCCATCGGCATGAACAAATGTATCGATTCCATCGGTCTTATTCGCGAAAAACATCAGTTTGAACAGCAGATTCAGCACTGGCTCGATACGAACAAGGTTTACCGCTCGGCACTCAACTTCCAGCGCATGGAACGGCTCTACAACAAGCGCATGGCGCTCTCGAAGGCCTACATGACGTGGATGGAAACATTCCGCCGCACCGACGAGCTTTCGCGTCGCGCCCTCTTCATCCACAACGGGGCTACGCCTAAGGGCAAAGGCCGCCGCGCCCACTATGTCTTCGCCGACAACAGCGAGGAGTGGGACTACGACACCGACTGCGAAACGCTGGGCACGCTGCTGAAGAACTACCGCCAGCACACCACCAACCCGCGCTATCTGCCCGATTTCTACAAAACCATCGACACGCAGTTTGGCGGCGACTGTCAGCGCTATGCCGACTATCTCTATGCCAACTCGATGCTCATGCAGAAGGGCAAGCGCATCTATCTGAATAAGAAAAAGTTCTATAAGGACCTGGGCGTGCAGTTTGGCCTCGACCTCACCACGCTGCAGGCTGACTTGCGCGATGAGGTGGCTAAAATCAATGATTCTATCGAAGTGCAGGAGCGTTATCTCTGCGATGCCAAGATTCGCATGGAAGAAGATTTGCCCCATTACAGCGATGCTAACTTCACGCTGCGCATGAGCCACGGACAGGTCAAGAGCTACAACATCGGCGGCTACGACTCGGGCTATTTCACCGCCGCTCCGAGCATCGTTGAAAAGATGAAGAAGGGCAAGCAGGTGGCCGACTATGCCGTGGAACCTGTCATGCTCGACCTCTTGGGCACCACCGACTTCGGTCGTTACCAGGACGAGAAGACCAAGCAGATGCAACTCTGCTTCCTGACCAACAATGATATCACGGGCGGCAACAGTGGTTCGCCGATGTTCAACGGCAAGAACGAACTCATTGGTCTGGCCTTCGACGGCAACTGGGACTCGCTCTCGAGCGACATCTTTTTCGACTCGAAGCTGGCCCGCTGCATCGGCGTCGACATCCGTTACGTCATCTTCATGATGGACCGCTGGGGACACGCCGACCGCCTGCTGAAGGAAATGAACCTGAAATAAGCGTAAACAGCCATGCGACTGTTGCTGACGATACTCACGGTTCTGCTGTGTGCTAAGGGTAGCGCACAACAGAACCGTTTTTC
>CAMOTK010000156.1 GCA_946625715.1 uncultured Prevotella sp.
TCAATGTGAAGGGCGAACCGATGGTCATCGAGTACAACTGCCGCATGGGCGACCCTGAGACCGAGAGCGTGATGCTGCGTCTGAAGAGCGACATTGTCGACCTCTTCATAGGTGTGGCCAAGGGCGACCTCGACCAGCGCAAGATAGCGTTCGACGAGCGTGCAGCCGTCTGCGTGATGCTCGTTTCGGGCGGCTATCCCGAAGCCTACAAGAAAGGCTATGAGATGACGATACCTGAAGTGGACGCCTCAGAGACCATTGTGTTCCATGCCGGTACGGCCATGAAAGACGGCAAGGTGGTGACCAATGGCGGTCGCGTGATAGCCGTCTCGTCGTATGGCGCCAACAAAGACGAAGCCCTGCAGAAGTCGTTTGCGGTGGCTCAGCAGATAGCGTTTACCGACAAGTATTTCCGTCGCGACATCGGTAAGGACCTCTAAATGGCATCCGTCAAGCACATACAGAATCATATTGCCGAGAGCAAGCTGACGCTGCCCGTTGTGGCCGTCTATGGCGTTGTGGCGTGGCTCCTGGCTGGTGTGGTCGCCAACCATTGGTGGCCACAGCTCTTCTGCTTTGCACTCTCGACGTTTCTCCTGATTGAGCTCAACAACAGCAACGCCCTCATCCGCGTCTACAGTCGCACGGTGTCGTGCTCGTTCATTGGGCTCATGTGTACCGCCCCCTTCCTGTTCGGTTCCCTTTCCGGCGGCGTGGTGCAGCTCTGTTTCATTGCCGCGGTGCTGTTGCTTTTCCAGACCTATCAGGACGAGACCAGCACCGGGCGCTGCTTCTATGCCTTTGCGGCGATAGGCGTGGGCAGTCTCTTCTTTGTACAGATATTCTACTACGTGCCCGTCCTGTGGCTGCTCATGCTCACCAACCTGCTCTGCATGAAGTGGCGCACGTTTCTGGCATCGGTGCTGGGCCTGCTGGCGCCCTATTGGTTTGTGACGGCCTATCTGGTCTACTTTGGCGACCCGATGTCGCTGGTCGACCATTTTGCCGCTCTGGGCCACTGGTCGTCGCCCTTCGACCTCACGGTGCTCTCTGACAGTCAGGTGCTGGTGTTGGCGCTCTGCCTGCTGTTGGCGCTGACGGGCATCGTCCACTTCTGGCGCAACAGCTACCACGACAAGATTCGCATCCGCCTGCTCTACGGCTGCTTCACGGTGCTGGTGCTCTTCACCGCCGCACTGCTGTTGCTGCAGCCCCAGCACTATTCCGTGCTCATACGCTTGCTGATTGTGGTCACCAGTCCGCTCATCGGCCATTTCCTGGCGCTCACGTACACGCGCATTTCCAACATTGCCTTTTTCGCCATCACCTTAGCCACGCTGGCCCTAACCGTTTATAATCTATGGATGCCATTATAGCCTTTCTCACCGGCTACGGCTACGTGGGCATGTTTCTGGCCGCCTTTCTGGCCGGCAGCTTCTTCCCCTTCAGCAGCGAGGCCGTCATGGTGGGGCTCATGGCCACGGGCCTCGACCCTTGGCAGCTCATGGTTTACGGCACGGCCGGCAACGTTCTGGGCTCGGTGTTCAACTACAGTGTGGGCCGTCTGGGCAAGTTGGAGTGGATAGAGAAATACCTGCACGTGAGCCGCAGCGACCTCGACAAGGCCGAGCGCTTCATGGCAGGCCGCGGTGCGTGGATGGGCTTCTTTGCCTTCCTGCCCGTTTTGGGGTCGGCCATCACCGTTGCCCTCGGGTTTATGCGGGCCAATATCGTGATTTCTTTCGTGAGCATCACGCTGGGCAAGATTGTGCGCTACCTTATTCTTATCTACGGCGCAGGCCTGTTCTTATAATAAGAAATCATAAAAAACGGCCGTCTTTGCACCGTCTGTGATTTTTATTTACTATCTTTGCACCACTATTTCGAAATAAAACAGCAACGATACATGAAACAATTCAGACTCGTAGACAATATCGTGGGGTGGCTCACGTTCTTCATCGCCGCCTTTGTCTATTGCTCTACCATCGAACCGACAGCCTCGTTCTGGGACTGTCCGGAGTTTATCACCACAGGCTATAAGATGGAAATCGGTCACCCGCCCGGTGCACCCTTCTTCATGCTCACGGCCAATCTCTTCTCACAGTTTGCCAGCGACCCGTCGCAGGTGGCCTATTGGGTGAACACCATGAGCGCCCTGCTGTCGGCCACGTGTATTCTGTTCCTCTTCTGGAGCATCACCCACCTGACGCGCCGCCTGCTCATTGACCGCTGGGAAGAGCTGACGCCGTCGAAGCTCGTGACCATCGAGGCCAGCGGCCTGGTGGGCGCGCTCATCTACACCTTCAGCGACACCTTCTGGTACTCGGCTGTCGAGGGCGAGGTCTATGCCTATTCGTCGGCCTTCACCGCCCTGGTGTTCTGGCTCATCCTGAAGTGGGAAGACCATGCCGACGAGCCTCACAGCGACCGCTGGCTGGTGCTCATCATGTACATGACGGGCCTCTCCATCGGTGTCCACCTGCTCAACCTGCTTTGTCTGCCCGCCATTGTGCTGGTCTACTACTACAAGCGCTTCCCCAACGCCAACCTGAAGGGCTCGTGCATTGCCCTGCTCATCTCGTTTGCCTTGGTGGCCCTGGTGCTCTACGGCGTGGTGCCCGGCATTATCACCGTAGGCGGCTGGTTCGAGCTGTTCTTCGTCAACACCCTCGGCATGTCGTTCAACACGGGCCTCTATGTCTATATCCTGCTGCTCATAGCTGCCACCATCTGGGCCATCTATGAAACGCAGAACGCTACCGACAAGAACGTGCTGCGCCAGAACATTGCCTTCATCCTGGCCTTCGGACTCCTTGGCGTGCCCTTCTACGGCTACGGCTGGTCGGCCGCCATCATCGGCGTCGTTGTGCTCGTGGCCCTCTGGTTCGCTCTGAACTACCGCCAAAAGCCCACGGCCAAAGGCCAGAAGCCGCTTGCCCTTATTACCGCCCGCTTCAAGAACACCACGCTGCTCTGCATGCTGATGCTGATGATTGGCTACTCCACCTATGCGGTCATCGTCATCCGTTCCGATGCCAACCCGCCCATGGACCAGAACTCGCCCGAGGACATCTTCACCCTTGGCGACTACCTGGGACGCGACCAGTACGGTCAGCGCCCGCTGCTCTACGGTCAGGCCTACACCTCGCAGGTGGAGCTGAAGACCGACGGCCGCTACTGCACCCCCCAGACCACCAAGGGCAAGCCCGTCTACCAGCGCAAGGAAAAGGCCAGCGCCAACGAGAAGGACTCTTACTTCGTGGTGCGCACAAAGGACGAATACAAGTATGCGCAGAATATGTTCTTCCCGCGCATCTGGAGCTCACAATACAGTAAGGCCTACGAAGACTGGATGGGCGGCTCGATAGACGGCACCGAGGTGCCCTTCGACCGTTGCGGCGAGCAGATGATGGTGAAGGTGCCCTCACAGCTCGAGAACCTGAAGTTCTTCTTCTCATACCAGTGCAACTGGATGTACTGGCGCTACTTCATGTGGAACTTCGCCGGCCGTCAGAACGACATTCAGGGACACGGCGAACTGGAGCATGGCAACTGGATAACGGGCATCAAGTGGTTCGACAACCTGCGCCTGGGCGACCAGGACATGCTGCCCGACGAACTCAAGGAGAACAAGGGCCACAACGTGTTCTACATGCTGCCCCTGCTGCTTGGTCTCATCGGCCTCTTCTGGCAGTCGCTGGCCCGTGGCGAAAAGGGCATCCAGCAGTTCTGGGTGGTCTTCTTCCTGTTCTTCATGACGGGACTGGCCATCGTGGTCTATCTGAACCAGACACCCATGCAGCCGCGTGAGCGCGACTATGCCTACGCCGGCTCGTTCTATGCCTTCGCCATCTGGTGCGGCATGGGCGTGGCCGCCATCGTCGACTTCCTCTCGCGCCTGAAGGGCTTCATGAAAAACGAGAAGCTCGCCACCGCAGTGGCCACCGTCGTGGGTGTGGTGTGCCTGCTCGTTCCCATTCAGATGGCTTCGCAGACGTGGGACGACCACGACCGCTCCGACCGCTACACCTGCCGCGACTTCGGTCAGAACTACCTCATGTCGCTGCAGCAGACGGGCAATCCCATCATCTTCACCAACGGCGACAACGACACCTTCCCACTCTGGTACAACCAGGACACTGAAGGCGTGCGCACCGATGCCCGCGTGTGCAACCTCTCTTACCTGCAGACCGACTGGTACATCGACCAGATGCGCCGCCCGGCCTACGACTCGCCCGCACTGCCCATCACGTGGAGCCGACTGGAATACTGCGCCGGCACCAACGAGTATGTGCAAATCGACCCGCGCGTCAAGGAAGAGGTGAAGGCCTTCTACCGCGAATCGCCCGAAGAGGCCCGCAAGCAGTTTGGCGACGAGCCCTTCGAACTGAAGAACATCCTGAAGTACTGGGTGCGCTCTACCAATGCCGACCTGCACGTCATTCCCACCGACACCCTCTACCTCACCATCGACAAGGACGCCGTGCGCCGCAGTGGCATGCTCATGCAGAGCGACTCCATTCCCGAACGCATGGTCATCTCGCTCAAAGGCAAGAGCGCACTCTACAAGGGCGACCTCATGATGCTCGAGATGATAGCCAACGCCAACTGGGAGCG
>CAMOTK010000157.1 GCA_946625715.1 uncultured Prevotella sp.
GAGCATCGGACTGAAAATCCGTGTGTCCCCGGTTCGATTCCTGGAGGTACCACCACCATAAGAGGATGTGTTGCCCACATCCTCTTTTAAGTACTAAACCGACTATAAATATGAGAAAAAGGATGTTTTTGGTGGTCGTCCTGATGATGACCGTTGCGCTGGCCTTGCAGGCTCAGCAAGTGATTCGCGTGCAGGCAGGCAATGCGCAGAGCCTGCTCGACGCTATTGAGAAGGCCAACCGGCAGAACGCCGACAAGCAGGCCGAACGGCTCTTCATCCTCGTGCCCGACGGACTCTACGACCTGGGCGAGCGCGTGCTCACCACCCTCACGGGCCACAACATCGCCATCGTGGGACAGAGCATGAAGGGCACCATCATTCGCAATGCGCCCGACGTGAAGAACGAGGGCATCAGCAAGACGGGCACGCTCGTCAACCGCGGCACCAACCTCTATCTGCAAGACCTGACGCTGCAGAACGCGCTCGACTACTACGGAGCCGGCTTCGCCGGACGCGCCGTGTGCCTGCAGGACAAGGGCAACCGCACCATCTGCAAGCGCGTGCGCATGCTGTCGTACCAGGACACCTACTATAGCGACAACGAGGCGTCGCAGTTCTATTTTGAAGACTCGGAGATTCACGGCACGGTAGACTTCATCTGTGGCGCCGGCGACGTGTTCTTCGACCGCTGCCGCATCGTCACCGAACGGCGCTCGGCCGACGGCAAGGGGCGCAACGTGATTGCTGCGCCGCGCACAAGAGACACGAAGTGGGGCTACATCTTCAACCGCTGCACCATCGAGAACGTGGCGTCGCCTTTCGTCTACGCCCGTGCCTGGAAGAACACGCCCCACTGCATCTGGCTGCACACCACGCTGCTCTCGCCCGAAAAGCTGGAGCCGCAGCGCTTCGACTCGCGCGGCATGGGCACGTGCAAGGCCGACTTCTTAGAGTATGGTACGGTAGACAAAGAGGGCCGCTGGCTGATGCCAACGACCCATGTGATGACGTTTACGCTTGGCAACGACTCGAACACGCAAGAGACGGTGCTTACCAAGAAGCAGGCCAAGCGCTACAAGCTGAAGCACGTGTTTCCCGACTGGCAGCCCAAGAAGGTGGCTAAGCGTCTGGAGAAACAGGCCCGCCGGCTGTAGTGCTAAAGCAGTTCGGGCAGCTGGAAAAGCTTGTTGCTGTTGCTGCCCTTGATAAGTATGTATCGCCCTTCAGGACACTGTTCTGCAAGGGCTTTTTTCACGTCTTCTACGTCGTGGAAGCGGCGGAAGGCCGTATCGGTCTGGTCGAACTCCTCGCCCACGAGCCACACCTCGTCGAGCTGCATGGCTTTCAGCTGGTCTACCAGGCGCTGATGCTCCTCGGCGCTGACGTCGCCCAGCTCGCGCATGGCGCCCAGAATGGCCATCTTGTGGGGTGCCTCTATCAGTCTGAAGTTGTCGAGTGCGGCCGCCATGCTCGAGGGGTTGGCGTTGTAGGCGTCGACAATGAGGTGGTTTTTCTCCGTGACCACCATCTGCGAGCGGTTGTTGGTGGGCACGTAGTTCTCCAGCGCATGACAAATCTGCTTGCGGTCGACGCCGAAGTTGATGCCCACGGCCACTGCGGCCATCACGTTGTCGAGGTTGTAGGCGCCCACGAGGTGCGTCTGCACCTTGTGCCACTTGGTAGAGGCGCCGCGCTCCTCAAGCTCCATGAGCGGTTCGCGCCAGCGGAACTTCAGGAAGGGCGCACACGAGATGAGCTCGCCGCTGATGCACGAGTACTGCTTCTCCTGGTCGGTGCTGTAGGGCACCACCCACAGCGGGTCGTCGTCGCCGATGCGGTCTACTAAGTGCTCGTTGTCGGCATTGAGGAAGATGAGGCCGTCTTTGCGTGTGCGCAGAAAGTCGTAGAGCTCGGTCTTGGTCTTGACGACCCCCTCGAATGAGCCGAAGCCCAACAGATGGGCGCGCCCCACGTTGGTGATGAGGCCGCAGGTGGGCTCGGCCGTCTCGGCCAGCGTCTTGATGTCGCCCGGATGCGAGGCCCCCATCTCGATGACGGCAATCTCGTGCTCCTTGCCGAGGCGGAAGAGCGTCTTGGGCACGCCCACGTCGTTGTTGAAGTTGCCCTGCGTGTAGAGCACGTTGTACTTCTCCGAGAGCACGGCGGCAATGAGCTCCTTGGTGGTGGTCTTGCCGTTGGTGCCGGTGATGCCTAACACGGGTATGTTGAACTGGCGCCGATGCTCGCGTGCCAAGTCCTTGAAAGTTTGCAGACAGTCGTCAACCTTGATGATGCGCTCGTCGTCCTTGGGAAGGTCGGCCGGCCATTCGTCGACGATGGCATAGGCGCAGCCTTTCTCCAAGGCCTGCAGGGCAAACAGGTTGCCGTTGAACGAAGCCCCTTTCAGAGCGAGGAAAATGCTGCCCTTGGGACACTCACGGCTGTCGGTCGTGATGCAAGGGTGCTGCTTGTAGAGTTGGTATAAATGCTCGATATCCATAAAACTTATTAAAAAAACTGCTGCAAATATACGAATTATTTTTGAAAAATGATTATCTTTGTGGCGAATATGGAATATACACTGAATGTTCATGGTCGATTGATGGACCTCAGTACCCCTCAAGTGATGGGCATCCTGAACACAACACCCGACTCGTTCTATGCCGGCAGTCGGGTGCAGACGGCCGACGAGATTGCCCGTCGCGCAGGTCAGATTGTGGAAGAGGGCGGCACCATCATCGACGTGGGGGCATGCAGCACGAGGCCTGGTGCCGAGCCCGTGTCGGAGCAGACGGAGATGGAACGGCTCCGGCTGGCGCTCGATGTGGTGCGCCGCGTACAGCCCGATATGCCGCTGTCGGTCGACACGTTTCGCCCCGATGTGGCGCGGATGGCTGTTGAGGAGTATGGAGCCGATATCATCAACGACGTGAGCGAGGGTGAGGACAAGGCCATGTTCAGAATGGTGGCCCGTCTGGGCGTGCCTTATGTGCTGACATCGGTGCAGCCCGACCTGCGTTCCACCCTGCTGACATTCGCCGCAAAGGTGCAGCAGTTGCGCGACTACGGTCAGAAGGACATCATCCTCGACCCGGGCTTCGGCTTTGGAAAGACACTGGAGCAGAACTACCGGCTGATGGGCGAACTGGAGAAACTGCACGTGATGGAACTGCCCCTGCTGGTAGGCATCTCGCGCAAGTCGATGATATGGAAATATCTCGAAGTGACACCGGCCGAGGCACTCAATGGTACCACGGTACTCAATACCATCGCCCTCATGAAAGGTGCCGCCATACTGCGGGTGCACGACGTGAAAGAGGCCGTGGAATGTTGTAAGATAAAAGAAGCCTCTGACTGTAAATCGTAGAAATAAAAAAATAGTAAATAGTAAATCGTCAAATCGTAAATAAAAGAGATGTTTTTTGAATTTGGGCTGAAAGACATCATCGACATCTTCCTGGTGGCCCTGATGCTCTACTACATCTATAGGCTGATGCGCGAGTCGCGTTCGCTGAATATCTTCATGGGCATACTCATCTTCGTCATCGTGTGGCTCTTCGTGTCGCAAATCCTCGAGATGCGCCTCCTGGGAACCATCCTCGACAAGTTGGTGTCGGTGGGCGTCATTGCCCTCATCATCATCTTCCAGGAAGACATTCGCAAGTTTCTCTACAACCTGGGCGGACACCAGCGCATGCGCGCCATCGTGCACTTCTTCTCGCCACAGCGCGGACACAGGCAGAACGAGAAGGAACTGAAGCGCATGGTGATGCCCATCGTGATGGCCGCCATGTCGATGTCCAAGGGCAAGGTGGGCGCACTCATCGTGATGGAACGCTCCACGCCGCTCGACGACATCGTGATGACGGGCGAAGTGGTCAATGCCGACATCAACCAGCGACTCATAGAAAACATCTTCTTCAAGAACTCGCCGCTGCACGACGGTGCCATGATTATTTCCAATCAGCACATTAAGGCCGCCGGCTGCATACTGCCCGTGAGCCACGACCTGAACATCTCGAAAGACCTGGGGCTCAGGCATCGCGCCGCACTGGGCATCTCGCAGGAGAGCGACGCCCTGGCCATCGTGGTTTCCGAAGAAACAGGCGGCATCTCCGTTGCCGTCAGGGGCGAGTTCAAGCTGCGCCTCTCGGGCGAGGAATTGGAGAGTTTCCTGATGAAAGAGTTGGGCTAATTGTTTAAAAACCTATAATTTCTTGGTGTTTACAAGATTTTTTGCTACTTTTGCAACTTGACAGACTATTCACATTATTTTATTAATAATAAAAACAAACTATGGATTTATTAAGTCAAATCGTTGCGCGTGCTAAGAGCAATAAGCAGCGCATCGTGCTCCCTGAAGCAGAAGAGGAGCGCACACTGTGTGCAGCCGACCGTGCGTTGGCCGACGACATCGCCGACATCATTCTGATTGGCAACCCCGAGAAGGTTCACGCCCTGGCTAAGGAGAAGGGCCTGCAGAACATCGACAAGGCTACGCTCATCGACCCCGAGAACTACGAGAAGAGCGAAGAGCTGGCCGAGAAGCTGGCCGAGATTCGCAAGTCGAAGGGCATGACCATCGAGC
>CAMOTK010000158.1 GCA_946625715.1 uncultured Prevotella sp.
GGGTTACTTGGCACCGCCGCCAAGGGCGATGTAGAGGGCGATGACGGCTTGCGTGCCCTCATAGCGGTTCATGGCCTCGCTGAGCTGGGCGTTGAGCAGCGACTCTTGGGCCGTCAGCACCTCTAAGTAGCTGGCTTTGCCGTTGTCCATCAGCTCGTGAGTGCCCATGTAGGCATCGGTCAGCACCTTCACCTGCTGCTGATAGTATTGGAACTTCTCGCGGGCCGCTTCGCAGTCGGCCAGCGCCTCGTTCACCTCGTTGCCGGCGTCGATGACGGTCTGCACGTACTGCTGCTGCATGTCCTTCTCGGTGAGCTTGCTGATTTTGAGGTTAGCCTTCAGCTGGCCGCGGGCGAAGATGGGCTGTGTGAGCGAGCCTACGGCGTTGAGCAACAGCTTGCCCGGGTTGACTTCTATGCCACCGGCCGAGTTGGTCCAGCCGGCCGTGCCGTTGAGGGTGAGGGTGGGGTAGAAGGCCGAGCGGGCCGCCTGCGTGTTGTAGAACGCTTCTTCCATGGCGAAGTTGGCCATGCGGATGTCGGGACGCAGTTCGAGCATCGAGGCGGGCACGCCAATCTTCAGGTACTTCGTGTCGAACATGCGCTCATCGGCCTCGCCCTGTGCATCGGGGTGATGCAGGGTGGCGCTGCCCCATTTCGAGCGCTCGATGTGCTGCGGGGCGATGGCCAGCAGACTGCAGATGGCGTTCTCCACGGCGCGGATGTTGCGCTTGGTGTCGACTATCTGCGTCTTCACGTCCAAGTAAGACGCTTCCATCTGGTTGACGGCGGTGCTGAACGCCTTGCCGTTTTCCCACAGCGACTTCTGCGTGTCGAGCGAAGCCTTCCAGAGACCCTCGGTCTTGGTGAGGATGTCGAGCTGCAGGTCGAGCACCTGGAGCATGTAGTACTGCTGGGCCGTGGTGGAGATGAGGTTGGCCTGCACCGACTGCTCGAGCATTTGCGACTGCAGGAGCACGGCCTTGGCAGCACGCTTCTTGTTGGTGATGGAACCAAACACGTCGATGTCCATCGAGAGCTGCAGCGGCAGGTTGTAGGTCTTCGACCAGGGATTCTTGTCGAACTTGGCCAGCGAGCCCTGCGGCGTGAAGTAGAGCGACGGCAGGTAGGCCAGTCGGGCCATCTGCAGTGCGGCCTCGCTCTTCTCAACGGCTATGCGAGCCGAGTTGAGGTCGGTGTTCTGGTTGAGTACCTGCTTGATGAGCTGTTGCAGCAGTGGGTCGGTGAAGAACTCGGTCCACGACATCTGGGCGATGCTGTTCTCGCCCTCGGCAGCAGCCGTGGTGCCGAAGACATTGGCCGGTGCCTCTGTCTTCTGCTCGTACTTGTTATAGATACCGCAGCTCGATAGTGCTACGCTAAATAGTAGAGAATAAAGGATAAATGATAAATTTATCGTGTACTTTTTATTGAATTCTATTTTCATAATGCAGTCTCCTTAATAGTTATTATCCATTATCATTTATCATTTATCATTTAGGCGTTCAACGCCGCTGTTTCCGCCTTGGAACCGCTCGTGCAGCTTCTGGAACACAATGAAGAAGGCGGGCACGACGAAGAGCAGGGCCACGGTGCCGATGCTCATGCCGCCGATGACGCCAAGGGCGAGGGCACGGTTGCCGTTGGCACCGGCGCCACCCGTAATCACGAGCGGTATCATACCGATAATCATCGTAGCCACGGTCATGAGAATGGGGCGCAGACGCTCCTTGCAGGCCTCGAAGGCGGCCTCGCTGATGCTCATGCCCTGTGCGCGGCGCTCGGTGGCGAACTCGGTAATCAGGATAGCCGTCTTGGCCAGCAGACCTATCAGCATGATGACACCCGTCTGCAGATAGATGTTGTTGTCCATGCCCGGCAGACCCAGTTTACTGCCAATGAAGGCGAAAACGAAGGCGCCCATCAGTCCGAACGGCACGCTGAAGAGCACAGCCCACGGCGTGAACCATGAGTTGTAGAGCGAAGCCAGGATAAGATAAATCAGGATGGCGCAGATGACGTAGATGAGGGCCGTGGCATTGGAGCCGGAAGTCTCTTCCAGCTCACGCGACATGCCGCTATACTCGTAGGTGGCCGTGGCGGGCATCTCTTCCTTGAACACCTCGGCGATGACCCTGTGCACGTCGCCCTCGGTATAGCCGCTGTTGGGAGTAGCATAGCAGGTGATGGCCTGCATCAGGTTGAAGTGCTCAATATTGGCAGGACCGACAATCTCTTTCAGACTGACGAACTCGGAGATGGGGGCCATCTTGCCGCCGTCTACCTGAACAAAGATGTTCTGCAGCGCTTGCGGGTCGAGACGATATTCGGGCGATGCGGCTGCCATGATGCGGTAGACCTTACCAAACTGGTTGAAGTTGCCGATATAGGCGCCACCGCAGTAGGCGCCAAGCGTGTTGAGCACCATTTCGGGCGTCACGCCGGCGCGGTTGCACTGAGCGGCATCGACGTCTACCTGATACTTCGGGAAACGCTCTGAGTAGGTCGACGAGGCCGAGGCTACTTCAGGACGCTCCGACAACTTGGCTAAGAAGCGCTCGGTGTGCTTGGCAAATTCCGACAGGTTGCCGTCGGTGGGGTCTTCCACAATCAGGGTAATGTCGTTGCTCGTACCATAGCCGGGAATCTGTGGCATCTGGAAGGGAAGCACCTGCAGGTTCTTGATGTCCTGACAGTCGAAGTATAAGCGGTAGAGCACGAGGTCAATCAGGTGGTTCATGCCCGGACGTTCGTCCCAGTTCTTCAGGCGCACAACCATGGTGGCGTAGTTGGAACCGGCACCTGACAGCATACCGTAGCCGCAGGTGATGGAGAAGCTCTCCAGCTCGGGAATCTTCTTGACCTTTTCTTCCACCTTCTTCACCATCTCGCGGGTTTGCTTCAGCGTGGTGCCTTCCGGGGCACGTATCTCAGCCAGGAACACGCCCTGGTCTTCCTGAGGCACGAGACCAGAGGGCAGGCTCTTCATGAAGAATACGAGCAGCACGGCGGCCAGTGCCAAGAAGCTCCAAGCCAGTGCGGGGCGCTTGATGAACTTCTGCACAGCCTTGCTATACTTGTTGTAGATGGCGCTGTAGCTGGCTTCGTAGGCTTTCTTCGTGTAGTAGGTCAGGTTCTTGCCTTCCTTCTTGCCTTCCGTGACGCGCATCATGATGGCGCACAGGGCAGGACAGAGCGTCAGGGCCGAGATGCACGACAGACCGACGGACGAAGCAATCGTCACACCAAACTGGGTGAAGAATGTGCCCGACGTGCCTGGCATGAACATCACTGGCACGAACACTGCCATGAAGACCAACGTACACGAGACGACGGCCACCGACACTTCGTTCATGGCCTGGCGCGTGGCTTCGCGCGCATCGCTGATGCCACCCTCCATCTTCGCCATCACGGCCTCGACCACCACGATGGCATCGTCGACCACCGTACCGATGGCCAGCACCAAGGCAAACAGCGTCAGGATGTTGAGCGAGAAGCCTGCCAGCGAGACCACGGCAAAGGTGCCCAACAGCGACACGATAATCGAGATAGAAGGAATGATGGTGGCCTTGAAGTTCTGCAGGAAGAAGAACACCACAAGCACCACGAGGATGATGGCGATGACCAGCGTCTCCACAACGTTGTGGATGGCGGCAAAGAGGAAGTCGTCGGAGGTCATCATGGTGACGAACTCCAGACCAGCAGGCATCGTCTTCTTGACTTCCTCAAACATCTTGTTGATGCTGGCGTTCACCTGAGTGGCGTTGGCACCCGGCGCAGCGAAAATCATGAAGAGGGCACCCGGACGGTCCTGGATGTTTGAGGTGAAGTTGTAGCTCATGGCGCCAATCTTTACCTCGGCCACGTCGCTCAACTGCAACATGCCGCCGCCACTGGTGCGCAGCACGATGTCGTTGAACTCATCGACCGACTTCAGCGTACCCTTGTACTGCATGGTGTACTGGTAGGAGTTGCCCGACTGCTCGCCAAGCGTACCCACAGCCGACACGAAGCTCTGGCTGCCGATGGCAGCAAACACATCGTTAGGGGTCAGACCGTATTGGGCCATCACGTCGGGCTTCAGCCAGATGCGCAGGGCGTAGGTGTTGCCAAGGCTCAGCACGTTGCCCACGCCGGTGATACGCATCAGGCGCGGCTTGATGTTGATGTCCACATAGTTCGACACGAAGTCCTCGTCGTATCGGCCGTCGGCACTCTTCACGGCGAAAATTCGCAGAATATTGTTCTGGCGCTTCTCCACCTTCACGCCGACCTTCGTAACGTCGGCAGGCAGCAGCGCCAGTGCACCGCTCACGCGGTTCTGTACGTTGACGGCCGCCATGTCGGCATCGGTGCCTTGCTTGAAGTAGACGTTAATCTCGACGTCGCCGTTCGACGATGCCTTCGAGGTGATGTAGGTCATGTCCGTCACACCGTTGATAGCCTCCTCAAGGGGCTGGATGACCGACTTCATCACCGTGTTCTCGTCAGCACCTGAGTAGCTGGTCGAAATCTGCACCGTTGGCGGTGCGATGTCAGGATACTGCTCCACTGGCAGTGTGCTCATCGAGATGTAGCC
>CAMOTK010000159.1 GCA_946625715.1 uncultured Prevotella sp.
AAGATATGATTACAACCGACCAACTGAAGGACGTGCTCGACCGGGCAGAGAAGCTGAAGCACTATCTGCGCATCGACGAGAAACAGATAGAATACGAAGAGGAAGACCTGCGCACACAGGCACCAGACTTCTGGGAAGACCCTAAGCGCGCCGAAGAACAAATGAAAAAGGTGAAGGCCATCAAGAAATGGATTGATGGCTACAACGACGTGCGACTGAAAGCCGACGAGCTGCAACTGGCCTTCGACTTCTATAAGGACGACATGGTCAGCGAAGAGGAAGTGGACCACGACTACGAGCAGGCCATTGCCGCCATCGAGGAACTGGAGCTCATGAACATGCTGCGCCAGAAGGAAGACCCCATGGACTGCGTGCTGAAAATAAACAGCGGCGCCGGCGGCACCGAGGCTCAGGACTGGGCACAGATGCTCATGCGCATGTATATGCGCTGGGCCGAAGCCCACGGCTACAAGGTGACCATCTCTAACCTGCTCGACGGCGACGAGGCCGGCATCAAGAGCGTCACCATGCAGATTGAGGGCGGCGAATATGCCTACGGCTTCCTGAAGAGCGAAAACGGCGTGCACCGCCTGGTGCGCGTCAGTCCCTACAACGCTCAGGGCAAGCGCATGACGTCGTTTGCTTCGGTCTTCGTCTCACCGCTCGTCGACGACACCATCGAGGTCTACGTCGACCCGGCCAAGCTGTCGTGGGACACGTTCCGCTCGAGCGGTGCCGGCGGTCAGAACGTCAACAAGGTGGAGTCGGGCGTGCGCCTGCGCTACTGGTACACCGACCCTGACACGGGCGAGGAAGAGGAAATCCTCATTGAGAACACCGAGACGCGCGACCAGCCGAAGAACAAGGAGCGCGCCATGGCCCTGTTGCGCTCGCAACTCTACGACCGCGCCATGAAGAAGCGCCTCGAGGCGCAGGCCAAGATTGAGGCCGGCAAGAAGAAGATTGAGTGGGGCTCGCAGATTCGCTCCTACGTGTTCGACGACAAGCGCGTGAAAGACCATCGCACCAACTACCAGACGTCGGACGTCGACGGCGTGATGAACGGCAAGATAGACGAGTTCATCAAGGCCTACCTCATGGAGTTCCCCGTCACTGAAGAATAGTAGAAATCCTAACTTAAAATAAAAAAAACTATGGCAAACAAGAAAGTAAACGCAAAGAAAGAAGCTTATGCAAAGAAGCAGGAGCAGGAAGGCAAGAAGGTCGTAAACTGGATTTTCGGCGTGCTCATCATTCTGGCACTCTGCTACGCTGTATGGAGCATCATCATGGTAGCATAACCCTATGAGCGGACTGGAAATAGAACGCAAGTTCCTGGTGCGCGACAGCAGCTACAAGCAGCTGGCCACCAGCAGCAGCCGCATCAAGCAGGGCTACATCTGCAGCGGTCACGGGCGCACCGTCAGGGTGCGCACCCGTGGCGAGCAGGCATTTCTCACCATCAAGGGCCCGTCGGTCGACGGCGGTCTGACGCGCTACGAGTTTGAGAAGGAGATTACGCTCGACGAGGCCGAGCACCTGTTTCGTCTGTGCGAGCCGGGCATCATCGACAAGACGCGCTATCTCGTGCCCAGCGGACACCACACCTTCGAGGTCGACGAGTTCTATGGCGACAACGAGGGACTTGTGATGGCCGAAGTGGAACTCTCGCGGCCCAACCAGCCCTACGAGGCACCGCCCTTCATAGGCCGTGAGGTGACGGGCGACCGCCGCTACTACAATTCGCACCTGCGGCAGTATCCCTACAAGCTATGGAAAGAGGCTGAATGACCCGTCGTTCAGCCTCTTTTCGTTCGCCAAAGCCTGGTCACGAGCAGCAAGAGCATGCCCACCAGTGCGCCCAGGGTGACGCCCGTGGTGTTGGCCAGAAAGTCGAGCACGTCGCCATTGCGGTGGCCGCCGGTGCAGTAGGCCTGCAGCAGTTCGAGCACGCCGCCCATCAGCGTAGGCGCCAGCCAGGCCCAGAGGAAGAGCCGTTGGGCACTGAAAGTGGTGTGCCGCCGCAGATACTCCAGCCAGATGACCGTGCACGTGCCGCCATACATCACGAAATGCGTCCACTTATCGATGTAGGCCACATGGTCGAATGGCGTTTCAGGAAACCACGGCGCCAGCGACAACACCCAGATAAGGGCGATGCAAAGCGACGAAAACGGGTATTTTCTTACTTTTTCAAACAAAAATTTCATGTTTGCTTTCTATTTTGATGCAAAAGTAAGAAAAAATATATACTTTTGCAAACGAATAGCAAACTAATTAGCAAATATGGAAGCAAAACCAAAATTAGAACGCGCCAATTTCGGCACCAAGTTGGGCATCATTCTCGCCACAGCCGGTTCGGCAGTAGGACTTGGCAACGTGTGGCGCTTTCCCTATATGGCCGGACAGAACGGCGGCGCTGTATTCATCATCATCTATATCGTCTGCGTGCTGGTGCTGGGCATTCCCTGCATGACCAGCGAGTTCATCATCGGCCGCCACGGACAGTCGAACACGGCCAGCGCCTTCCGCAAACTGGCAGGCCGCTCGCCGTGGACGCTCATCGGCTACATGGGCGTGCTTACCGGATTTCTCATCTCAGGCTACTACGCCGTGGTGTCTGGCTGGTGCCTGCAATACCTCTGGGCGTCGCTCATCGGCCATCTGCAGGGCGACCCCGACTACTTCAAGACCTACTTCGCCGAGTTCTGTGCCGACCCCGTGCGGCCGCTGCTCTGGCTCACAATCATCCTGCTCTTCACCTATCTCATCATCAAGAACGGCGTGCGCGACGGCATTGAGCGGGCATCGAAGCTCTTCATGCCCACCCTCTTCATCCTGCTGCTCATCATTGTGGGCTGCTCGTGCGCCTTGCCGGGTGCCGAAGAGGGCATCAAGTTTCTGCTGAAGCCCAACTGGGGAGCCATCAACAGCGACGTGTTCCTCAGCGCCTTGGGCCAGTCGTTCTACTCCATGAGCATCGCTATGGGCTGCCTGTGCACCTACGCCAGCTACTTCACGAAGCAAACCAGCCTGACCGGCTCGGCCGTGAAGATTGGCGTCATCGACACCGTGGTGGCCATCTTGGCCGGTCTCATGATTTTCCCTGCCGCCTTCTCCGTGGGCATCAGCCCCGACAGCGGCCCGTCGCTCATCTTCATCACCCTGCCCAACGTGTTCCAGCAGGCCTTCGCCACAATGCCCATCGTGGGCTATCTGGTGTCGGTGCTCTTCTTCATGCTCTTAGGTCTGGCCGCCCTCACGTCGCTCATGTCGCTTCACGAGGTGTCGACCGCCTTCCTGCACGAGGAACTGCGCATCACGCGCAAGCGTGCCGCCCTGGCCGTGACCATTGCGATGGGCGTCACGGGCGTCTTCTGCTCGTTGTCGCTGGGTGCTGTCGACAGTCTGAAGGTGTTTGGCGTGGCACTGTTCGACGTGTTCGACTTCGTCACCGGCCAGATATTCCTGCCCGTGGTGGGCTTCCTCACCTGCATCTACATCGGCTGGTTTGCACCCCACAAGGTGGTGCGCGACGAGTACACCAACTGGGGCACGCATCCGGGCCGCTTCTTCCACCTCTACCTCTTCCTCGTGAAGTACGTCTGTCCGCTGTGCATCCTCTTCATCTTCCTGCACCAGTTCGGACTGATATAATCTTATAATTATTAATATAAAGGTACGCGTATGGCACACAGAGGCAACTTCGGCACGCGCTTAGGCATCATCCTGGCTACGGCTGGTTCGGCCGTGGGCCTGGGCAACGTGTGGCGCTTCCCGTTCATGACGGGCCATAACGGCGGTGCAGCCTTCATCATCATCTACTTTGCCTGCATCCTGCTGTTGGGCATTCCCGGCATGACGAGCGAGTTCATCGTCGGACGCCACTCGCAGGCCAACGCCGCCCGAGCCTACGGCCAGTTCTCCAAGAGCAAACACTGGCGCCTCATTGGCTACCTGGGCATCCTGACCTCGATGATTATTCTCGGCTTCTACACCGTGGTGGCCGGCTGGTGCCTGCAATACCTGTGGGCGTCGGCAGCCGGCACGCTCAATGGCGACGCCAACTACGTGTTCAACTACTTCCAGACGTTCTCTACCGACCCGTGGAAACCCTGTCTGTGGGCACTGGCCTTCCTGCTCATCACCCATCTGGTGGTGGTGCGCGGCGTGCAAAACGGCATTGAGCGCGCATCGAAACTGCTCATGCCCCTGCTGCTCCTACTGCTGGTCATCATCGTCATTGCCTCGTGCCTGTTGCCCGGTGCTGGCGAAGGCATCAAGTTCCTGCTATGGCCCGACTTCTCGAAGGTGTCGTCGAATATGCTGCTCGAAGCCCTTGGCCAGGCGTTCTTCTCGCTCTCCTTGGGCACCGCCTGCCTCTGCACCTATGCCAGCTACTTCTCGAAGAGCACCAACCTGCTCAGTTCGGCCACACAAATAGCCCTGCTCGACACGGTCATCGCCATTCTGGCCGGACTCATGATTTTCCCCGCCGCCTTCTCTGTAGGCGTACAGCCCGACAGCGGCCCGTCGCTCATCTTCATCACCCTGCCCAACGTGTTCCAGCAGG